>CACXGM010000021.1 GCA_902767075.1 uncultured Lachnospiraceae bacterium | reverse complement strand
TGACTGTTCGGACAGGCATCCAGGCTCCGCAGGACGCACTACGGGGCAGCTCACGCTACCCCGTATAGAAGTGCGCCATTCGGATATCTCGCTTTCCGCAACCGATTCACGCTTTATTCCTCGCATAAGTGGGTAAGTCGAAGTATGAACAAGATTTTAATGTAGCTTTCTATGAGTTTGCTGGCGTTGGGTAGTCTGATTCATTGAACACTTTGTACAGCTTCAGGAAATATTTACAAAATCATCTGAAGCTTTCTTGTCATATGCTGCAAAATATAGTATAATATTATGACTTATTATAGCCAGAGCTTGAATGCGGCGGCTGTTTCATATAACAAACGCTAGAAGATGTTTGTTCTGTAAGATGAGCAATACAGATCTTCGCTATGCAGCAGGAATTTCCCCAATACGATTGCCGAAACGCGAAAGGTCGACGAAGAAGTACCTCTATCAGTTAAAACCTGCGCGACGATGGATGTCGTTACTGTGGGATGTTATGGATTTTTGTTTCAGAAAACTAAAGGACAATAGTTAATTCAAAATTACAAGTACACTTCAAAGTCTAGTTTATCGAATACTGCATCGTGACATATCAATAATGGGCAACTAGTAATCATGGAGAGATATATATGAGAGTGGCTGATTTTTTCTGTGGTGGCGGTGGTTTTTCAGAAGGATTCCGCCAAGCAGGATTTGAAATCGTTTTTGCTGTTGACAAATGGGAACCGGCGGTAAACACATATAGAGGAAATAAGCCGGGAGTTAATGTTCATCTGGATGATGTGATTCGTATTTCTCAGCTCCCAGATGATCAGTTTGAGGCATTGGTTCCAGACTCAGAAATAATCATCGGCTCACCACCATGCCAATCTTTCTCTCACTCAAATAAGTCAGGCAATGCAGATAAATCTCTTGGTATTCAGCTGATAGAAGCGTATTTGAGGATTATTGCCAGAAAAAAATTCAAGCCGAACTCTGTCCTTCACTATTGGGTACTGGAAAATGTACCTGCAGTAAAAAATTATATCAAAGAAGAGTATACAGCGGCCGATTTAGGCCTCGAGGGAGATTTCGTTTTAAGGACTCGTGATGGTGCCACTGGAAAGTATAATGCGAAATATTTTGGAGCACCGACTAATAGAGAACGATATCTATGTGGAGAATTCCCTAAACCGGCTGCAACAAAGAATGATGATAATGTGATTTCGTTAAAGGCGGTTCTTGATTCATTGGGTGATCCGCTGAGAGAAGACAATGATATAATCACTGATATCAACTATCCAGATCTCAAAATCGAAGCGCAAAAGGTCACTGATCAGCATTACATATATGAACTAGCAGATTTTGAATGTAAAACTGCAAAACGTTTAAAGCAGGATAAAGGGTATATGGGAAAAATGTCGTTCCCAGAAAACCTTGATAAACCCGCAAGAACAGTAATGGCAACAATGACTGCAAGTGCTCGTGAAGCAATGGTGCTCGGATATGGAGAAAATCGATATCGGTTGCCCACGGTCAGAGAAGCAGCCTGCATGATGAGTTTTCCTATCGACTATTGGTTTTATGGTGAATCAAAGGGGATAAAACACACATTGGTAGGAAATGCGGTGCCTCCCAAACTATCGTATGCGATTGCAGTAGCTATTGCGAATGCAGAGGGCCAGGCAATCCCCTCATGTTACTTACCGATCCACCATGATGAAAATGACCCGGATCTTCCGTTCCTCAATTTGAATGGGGCCAAATATGAAATCAGAAAAGAACAACCCAAGCGAATCGTATCAAAGTTCAAATACCATATTCCGTATTTAATATATTCGGCATATCGGGTTGAACTTACAAACTATCATTCCAAGTTTGACACCAGCGAATTCAAATGGGATGTGGAAATCCACTACAGCCAAGGGAAAGACAAAGCAAAAGTCTTAACACCAAACGTCAACAAGAAAAGCCTTTCCGATGAACTGTATGAGAGAGTCAAGTCGTATTTAGAAGCGACAACTCCGATGTTGCCAACAACATATAACTATTTTCAAAAGTTATATTGCATGACATCGGAAGAACGCAAAGCCAAGAATAAGTATGGCCCATATGAACTCCTAGACAGCATTAGAAAGTTCATAGATGCGTCCATCCCACAGGAAGATCATGACAAGATAGTAGAAATAGGTGAAAATGTTCAACTTCCTTATGCTATCTTAGCAGGCTACTATACCATGTCAAAAATCATAAATCGGATGCATTAAAACAAGTAGGGCAGTCCCCCTCATAGAGAAACATCGATTATTAACCGACATCTAACTATGAAAGGAATGAAATCAATGCCTACCGTTAATCAAGATTTTCCTCTTTCTGCTGAGAGAAGAAAAGAAAAACTCAAAGAGATAAAAAAAGATAGTGATTCTATAAGTACAGTAAAAGTACCTGGATATGGCCCTTTGCCCGTGTACAGGATTCCTCTTCAGTTTTTGTCGTATAATCCTTATAATACTCGTTTCTTATCACAAGCGAAAACATGGCAGAAACGG
>CACXGM010000020.1 GCA_902767075.1 uncultured Lachnospiraceae bacterium | reverse complement strand
TTTGTGAGCGCTCTTATGTTCAGAAACATTAATCCCAAGTGCCATATCTGTGCGGAGATAAAAACGGAGAGGTATAAGAACTATCTGGAAGCCCAGAACTGTGCCGAGGTCATCTACACCGACGAGTACACCAGGTACATACTTACCACATCCACAAACTATAGCGGAATGTCAAAAGTCATGTCCTCATTTTTGGATAACGGAGACGGAGTATCCGTTCAGATCGATAATATTTCAGAGGAATGGATCGGAAAAAGGTACGGCGAACTTTTTGAATGGTATAAGAGCAGGTACAATATTTTACTTCTGGGTGTTCTGGAAAATATGGGAGTGGAGCGGGAATTAAAGCACAGCATCCTCTCCGAAGCCCAGAAATCCACAAACTACGGAGAGATAATAAAGAATCTTAAAAATGTCAAAAATCTTGAGACCAATTGCCCACATCTTAATCCCGGGGATGATTTCATCATCGGAAAGAATATGGGCGCCATTATACTGGGGGAGGAGAAGTGATGGATTATTTAAAGGTATTAAAAGCTTTCCCCATGCTGGCCAAGATAGATGACGAGGCCCTTTTAGTGTTCACCGGAATGCTCAGAGAAGTTAGAACATACGCGGGAATGAATATCATTTCCGAGGGCGATGACGGGGATGAAATGTATATTCTGGTGGAGGGCACAGTTGATATCATTAAGACCACCGTTTTCGGAGACGAATTTGTATGCGCAACACTGGATGCGGATATGCATGCCATATTCGGCGAGATGGCGCTGATAGATAAGGACAAAAGATCCGCCACCGTCAGGGCCAAAACAGAATGCATGGCACTTGCCATAGACAACAAAAGCTTTGACGATTTTTCCTCCAGATTCCCGAAGGCAGGAGTGGAGCTTCTTAAGTTTATAAATATGAATCTTGTGAGAAACTTGAGAACGGAAAATGAGAATCTGAACATGGTTTATCAGGCTCTTATAGAAGAGATAGAATCCTGTTAGTAGACGTAAGGGGTTTTTTGAAATGATTTATACGCTCGAAGATATTCTTTTATTTGAAGTACTTGTTTATATGGTCGATGTTCCTCCTCTTAAGTATATCCTGAACGCAAAAGGGAAAACGGTGAGGGAGTACCTTGACGAGATAGATATCTCACAGCTGGAGGAGGATAAAATATATGCCTCAGCCATGACGGGAAATGATATGAGGAATATCATCCTGGCCATCAGAAAACGTCCGCATATTCTGGATGCCTTTATCGCAGATACAAACTATGATGAAGCCTACGGAGGGGGCGGCGGTATCTCCGCGGTTTTCTTAAACAAGGCGGAAAAAGAGGCTGTGGTTGCCTTCAGAGGAACTGCCAGCAACGAGTGGACCGATGATTTCGTAGGAGCTAACCAGATAGATTCACTTCAGCAGATAAATGCTCTTGAGTGGTACAAGAGAGTATACGAAAAACACGAACTGAAAAACTATTCCGTAACCGTCACCGGCCATTCAAAGGGCGGCAATAAAGCAAAGTACATCGCTATTTTAAATGACACTCCGGCCAGATGTATTTCCTTTGACGGACAGGGATTTTCAGATAAGTTTATCGAATATTACAGAAAGCGCATTCAGAAGCGTCAGGGCGTGATCGAGAATCATAATATAGATTACGACTATGTTAACATTCTCCTTAATGACGTGGGAAAGAGGACCTATTACGAAGGCTTCAACTACGGAAGCGGAGGCTTTGTGGAGGCCCACAGCCCCAAGACCTTCTTTAACTATCTGGGTGAAGGGGATTTTACGCTAAAGATCAATCCAAACGGTCAAAAGCCGGAAATGCAGATACTGGATCAGTTTATCAACAGTATGAACCGATCCGGTGTCAGCGATAAGGAAAAGTCCGAGACCGGTGAACTGCTGGGAATGCTGGTTGAGAAGGCATTTGCCATCGGCGATGAGCATACTGTCAGCAGTTATATCTCCTTTTTGTGCGATATGATAGGAGACGAAAAGTATTCGGATAACACGGCCTTTATTCTGGCCTTCTGCATCAGATACTCGAAGGGAAATCCGGATTTTCTTAAGGCATTGAAGGGCATCATGATGAGCTTTAAGGCGGATCATGTAGTCAAGATCATTGATATCCTCGATGAGCTGATCAATTCCAAAAAGCTCTGGACCGTGATGAATGTTTCCAATTTCCTGATCATGCATGTAAATGTGATCGTGGTAAGGCAGATCCAGCATATTGCCGCAAAGCATGATATCGAGCTGACGGACAAGCAGGTCAAGGGTGTTCTCCAGATCGTCTGCATGACAAAGGAGATGCTGAAGACTCTGGAGATAGAGATGGATGGCTCCGATTATGTGGTTGATGAAGAGGAGACGGATGAACCCGAGGTAGAGATCCCCTCAGACCTTAAGATCGTGGTGCTGGCAGGAGGTCTTTCCACAGAGAGAAATCTTTCTCTTAAGAACGGATATGCCATCTCCGAGACCTTGAGA
>CACXGM010000019.1 GCA_902767075.1 uncultured Lachnospiraceae bacterium | reverse complement strand
TGCAAGGGAGACTCTGGACTATTTATATGAATTTATGAATAGTCACACCTGCCTTTTTTTACGGGGCAATCGCGAGGAGTATATGCTCAGCCAGCAGAAAGCCCTGAGAGAGGGAGCGATAGAAAAGAAGTGGCTCTACAATTCTGCTTCCGGAAATCTGCTATATACATATGAGCAGTTAACGGAGAAAGATCTGGATTTCTTTGATTCTCTGCCTATTACCTTTAAGTACGCAAAGCCCGGTTATCCGGAGATCAGATGCTGCCACGGATCCCCGGAAAGCAGCAGGGAACTGATCCAGTTAAGAAGCGATAAGGCGCGATATTGGCTGGACCACATAGAAGAGGATTATATGCTCTGCGCCCATACCCACTTCCCTGGACAGTACGAGTATAACGGAAAGTACTATTTCAACACGGGCTGCGTAGGAATATCCATTGGTGATGCCGGCTATGCACAGTGTATGATACTTATGGATGAGGTTTCAGACGGAAAAGTTGTGTGGAAGCCGGAGTTCCTGCGCATACCCTACGATAACAAAAAGGTGGTGGAGGATATATACTCAAGCGGCTTGATAGACAAAGCCCCATGGTTTATCAACAGTAATATCCAGATCCTTTTGACCGGCGTTGATAACAGCGCGCAGCTTGTCGAGGAGGCGATACGCCTTTCCGATGAAACCGGAGAATCTGACGTTTGGCCCCACATCAAAGAAAAATACTTTGAACTTGCCGCAGAGCGCATTGGCGTCCCCGACTACCGAAAATGACCCCTTGACTCCGTCCCCGTGGGCCATAATATGCGATTCTACCAAGTTTCTACCGAATTCTACCTCCGGTAAATTGGCAAATCTGTTCCTCTGGGTTAGTATAGAATCAGAAATTGGCCAATGATACTGTTTAACACAAGGAGGACAGGACGTGAATCAATCTAATACAGGTTTGTTTATACAATCGATCCGTAAGAAAAAGGGACTTACTCAAAAGGATCTTGCCGATAGACTCGGCGTGAGTGATAAAGCGGTATCCAAGTGGGAGACGGGAAAAAGTATGCCTGACACATCGCTTTTGGAGCCCCTTTGCAAAGAACTGGGAATAAGTATAAATGAACTGTTGATCGGTGAAAGTCTTCCTCCGGAGGATTATGCCAAAAAGGCGGAGGTGACTATTATGAATCTATATTCAGAAAATCAACAGAACAAAAAAGTATCGGTCGGACAGATCATAATGATCGTTATTGGAGTTTTACTTGCCATGGTCGGAGCTTTCTTATTGTTTGTCTCTGTGGCAGGGGTAGATATGAGCTTTTACGCTCTGTTTTTGGATGCGCCTACAATTATTATAATGTTGATAGGTATAGTGGCTGCGATTTTACTGTCTCGCTCCAGAAATCTAAAAAGTATACTTACCTGCATAAAAAACGTGTCTTTACCTATTGCGTTTCTTGAGACGATAGTAGGATTGATGGCAATGTGGAACTATAATGCAGGAATTTTGATGGAGGACAAAGAGGCTGTAAGCACAGTTACAGAGTATCTTATGGTATCAAGCAATAATTACATGGTGGCGGCATTGCCTCTTGTGTACGGATTCGTATTATTCCTTATTGTCTCTATATGGCTCCATGCCTTAAAAAACAAAGAGTAGCCTACATTCGAAACAGCTGGATACTCCGATATTGAACAAAACATAAAAAAGTCCTATGACTTTTGCAGGTCTGTCTGCAAATGTCATAGGACTTTTGGTATAATATCTGCAAGAGCGGCGTGACAGGACTTATTGTCGAGACCGGAAAAACAGGAGCAAGAAAAGCAAAGCTATGCGGAAAGATAGAATAAAGGAGACCGGAATATGAGTGTTAAAAAGATTTTGGTAGTAGTGGATATGCAGAACGATTTTGTGACCGGAGCCCTCAGAAATGAGGAAGCGATCAAAATCGTTCCGGATGTGGTAAATAAGGTTAAGGAAGCTGCCCTCAGCTCGGATACGCTTGTCATTTTTACTCAGGATACCCACCTGCCTGATTACATGGAGACGCAGGAAGGAAAGAATCTTTCGGTTCCTCATTGTATCGAAGGAACCGAAGGATGGGAGATCATTGAGGAACTTAAGCCTTTTGTGAAGACAGACTCTGCATGGCTTCCTTTCAGAAAAGGCACCTTTGGATCTGTGGCTCTCGGCGAAGAACTTCGGGATTTCATACAAAAAGACAATATAAAGATCGAGAAGATAGAATTCATCGGGCTCTGCACAGATATCTGCGTGTTAAGTAACGCTACTCTCGTAAAGGCATTTTTGCCCGAGGTACCTATCGAAGTTGATGCAACCTGCTGCGCCGGCGTAACCCCGGAGTCTCACGATACCGCCCTTAATGCAATGAAGGCTATCCAGATCAAGGTAAACGGGCAGGGTGATGAGGCGTGGAGATGACAGCAGGAACATGTCAAGATTCTTAAAGGAGAATTAAAAATATGAAGATTAACCGGATCATAAACAGTCTGCTTGAAACAGACCTTTACAAATTTTCTATGGGGCAGGCTATCTATCATCAGTTCCCGGGATACAAAACCACCTGGTCATTCAAGTGCAGAAACAAGGATGTAAAGTTTACCGAGGAAATGGTAGAAGAGATCAAGGAGCAGATCAGGGCCTATTGCCAGCTCAGATTTACTGAAGATGAACTTGATTATCTTGATAATATCAAGTGGCTTAAGGGCTCTTACGTGGATTTTTTGAGACTCTGGCAGCCCAGATATGAAGATTTTGAGATCGGTACCGATGCCGAGTGCGGACTTACCATAGAAACAAAGGGTACATGGCTCAATACTTCACTGTATGAGATCCCTGCTCTTGCCATTGTAAATGAAGTTTACTTCAGAATGCAGTATGACTATGATGAGCTTTTGCAAAACTTCAAGGAAAGGCTTGATGCCAAATACGAAGCGCTTCATACCGGAAAGTGGTATGCCGGGGTATTTTCCGAGTTTGGACTCCGCAGGCGGTTGTCTGCAGAAGCACAGGAACTTGCTGTTGAAAAGTTCAGTCATTTGAATGAAACTCTTCACTGCGCAAGTACCTTTGTCGGTACATCCAATGTATACCTTGCAAAGAAGTTTGATCTTACCCCGGTGGGAACAATGGCACACGAGTGGATCATGTGTGTAGGCCAGGGCAATCACAAGCACAATCCCGCATATTCCAACTGGTATGCTCTCGATGCCTGGGTAAAGGAGTATGGAGTGCTTAATGGTACGGCTCTTACGGATGCTATCACCACTGATTGTTTCCTTAAGGATTTCCAGCTTACATATGCTACTTTATTCAGTGGTGTCCGTCACGATTCCGGTGATCCTATCGAGTGGGGAGAGAAGATGATAAGTCATTATGAGAGTCTCGGGATTGATCCTAGGACAAAGACGCTACTTTTTTCCGACAGTCTGGATTTTGAAAGGGCGGATAAGATTTATAGATACTTTACGGGCAGAGCAAAGGTTGCTTTCGGAATCGGAACTTACCTGTCCAATGACACTAACGTTCCGGCTCTTAACATTGTAATGAAGACCACTGCATGTAACGGACAGGACGTAGCAAAGATCTCCGACACCCCCGGAAAGGGAATGTGCAAGAATCCCGAGTATGTTGAGTACCTGCAGAGATGCATTGACTGGAGAATGAAGTATGAACGCTAATGACCCGTGGGGACGGAGTCAGTGGGTCATAGTCAGAATATTCAGACAATGGCCTATTGTCTCCGTCCCCGGGTGTCAGGGTATTAAATCAAAATACCCCCTCGTGTCTACTTTTTGGACATCACTACAGTCACTAGACGTCATATTTTTTTAGAAGCATATCCAGTGCTTCGCGAAGGAGGATTGCTTCGCCGATGTCCTCGCGCTTGCTGAGCTTATTGAGACGCTTGAGTTGATCCTGGGTGAAATGGGCGGTCTTGGGGATCATTTTCTCCTCTTTTGCCATAGCGACTTTATTTCCGCCGGCAAGCTTTGCGCGATAAAGAGCACCATCAGCTTTTCTGATAAGCTCTGCGCAGCGGTTGGCATCCTCAAATGCGGTTGCCATACCGATAGTCATAGTCATCACGCTCTTATCTCTGAGGGTGACATTATATTCTCTTCTCATGTTTTCCAGTAACAGGAAAATGTCTTCTCTTTCTTCAGTTCCTCTGAAGATCACGCCAAATTCATCTCCGCCGATGCGGAATACCTGAGCTCCCTTATTTACCATGGAGGCAATGTATTTTCCGGAATCAATGAGAACCCGGTCTCCTTCTGCGGGACCAAACTCTTTGTTTACCCTGGCAAAACTGTCCAGATCGATAAGGGCAATGACCACGGTCTCACCTGACGATTCTGCATCGCTTTCAAATATGGCGGTTATGGCTTCGTCAAAGGCATCACCGATGGGAAAGCCCAATGCTTCGTTGACACTTGGGTGTCTGGAAGTATCAAGCTTTTTGTGGTCTTCGGGAGTGATAGGGTGGGGTACAGCTTCTTTTTTCTTGGGCATAATAAACCTCCTATAGAATAAATAAATCCTTTTTTTGAAATATTATTTCTGAAATAATATCAAGTTATATTATACAAATAACATATATGAAATAATATGTCAAATATAATGTTGATAGATATTTTTTTGAAATATACGTCATTCCTGCATACTGCTAATGACCCATGGGGACGGAGTCAGTGGGTCATAGTCAGAATATTCAGACAATGGCCCATTGTCTCCGTCCCCATGGGTCAAAAATGGTAGCCTACCAGGGGGCAAAAGTGGTGGTGTTTTGCGGGAAATCTGGTAGAATGGGGATAGGTAAATATGTATTAGTACGGAGGGAATGCGAAATGGGAGAGGGTACACTTTATATAAAAGAGATGAGGCCGGGGATTTTTCTTCTTGATGAGGATCATGAATCGACGGGGTATCTGGTCATAGGAGAGGACAGAGCGCTTCTCATAGATACGATGAACGGGCACGTGAATCTGAAAAATGAGATGGAGAAGCTGACGGATAAGCCTATAGACGTGATCAATACACATGGGCATCCGGATCATGTGCACGGAAATATCTATTTTGAAGAGGTGTACATTCATCCCGGAGATCTGGATCTGGCTAACATGTTTAATTATGATCCGGAGTTTATCAAATTCTGCCGGGAAAAGGAGAGGGAAGATCCGGATTACGCGCGGACTGTACAGATGCGCCGAAAGAAGACAGCAACGAAGATGGATACCGAGGCGCAGAGTCGGAGCGCGCATTCGCCGGAAGAGGATATTGAACCCTATCTCTCAACTTTCCGGTTTGTAAAAGAAGGGGACGAATTCGACCTTGGGGGAAGACATCTGAAAATCTACGAAAACCCGGGCCACACTCCGGGACAGATATTACTTCTTCTTCCTGAGGAGAGAATCCTTTTCACAGGGGACAGTATAAATCACCATCTTTGGGCACAGTTCCCTGACTGCCCACCTATGAGCAAGATTGTAGAAAACCTGGATAGAATAATGTTCCTCGAAAATGAAGCCGACCTTATTCTTCATGGTCATGCTCATGATTTCGACGATATTTCCCTGCTCAGATGTATGAGAGACGGAGCGCAGGAAATTGTAGACGGAAAAACAGAAAAGGACGAGCCATACTTTTATTTTGGCGGAGAGGTAAGGCAGCATCCATTTAAGTGCCTCCCCGGAAAGAACTACCAGCAGGACGATCATGTAATCTGCTATATGCCGGAGAATAATTAGTTTTTGAGGTAATTGCATAATGGCCCATGGGGACGGAGACAGTGGGTCATTTTCCGAATATTCTGACAATGACCCACTGTCTCCGTCCCCATGGGCCAAAAGTGGCGTGGCAAAAGTGGCGTGGCAAAAG
>CACXGM010000018.1 GCA_902767075.1 uncultured Lachnospiraceae bacterium | reverse complement strand
GGCGCGCCCGATGTGGAGCGAGCGGAGATACCGACTGATGACTGAACGTATCTGGCCATTTTGAAAATGGCAACTCAACTATTTGACATAGAAAAGACGCCAGGAGGACAATCCTTCTGGCGTCTTTTCTGCTCTAAGGCTTTCAGGCTGCCGGCTCAGTTTCAGTTGCTCTTGCTGCAGTGACCTGACCAGCGATTCTTCCGCTGTTGATATCCCAGGCAATATTGTGGCCGCGAGTAAAGAGTCCCGGGTCCATTACAGTAACACAGCTAATCTCTCCCGCTGCGTACAGGTTCGGAATCGGCTGATTGTTGGCATCAAGCACTTCCGTGTTTCCATTGACAACAAGGCCTCCGACCGTATTGTACAACTCGTTGCCGTTGTAAAGGAAGCTCGGATCATGCTCAATTCTTGCTCCTATGGATTCACCGGCGACAATACCAAATCCGGTATTGGAGGGAGCTCCGTGGTAAATGAAGTTTTCCGGATCCGCCCCACAATATTTAACTACAAGATCCATATTAGCGCCATATCCGCCGCAGGCAAGGATGATGCTCTTCCCATATACGGTATACGTCGTACCATTTTTGTTTACCGCAACGATACCCGTCGCCGCCCCGTTTTCGCTCAGCAATTCTGTTGCCGTCGTATCCAAATAAAACTCCGCTCCTGCTTTCTTTGCTTCTTCATACAGTGTACTGGTGATCCAGCAGCCGTCTCCTTCCCGGAGCGTTTCGTGTGTTACGTCCATCAGATTGTATACAACAGTATAGTCCATTGTTGACTCGTCAGCAGGGTCAAGTGGATAGAAGCCCGGATCATAGAATCTGCTGATTTCGTATCCATATTCCTTTGCTTCAGCTACAATCCAATCTCGGTTTTCATTCAGATTGTTCATAAAGGCTTCAGAGAGCTCACGGTCATGGTATTCCGTACCATAGATTTCAAATTCTTCCGCAAGCTGTTCCGCAGTGAGCGAACCATGTTCCGCAGCCTCTTCTTCCGTTGCGGCGCTCAGCAGCCAGCCGCCGGCTCTTCCTGTAGAGCCACCGGGGAAAGCCTGTGCTTCGATGACAATTACGCTTGCACCGGCGCGGGCTGCTTCAACAGCCGCCGTCAGGCCAGCACCGCCTGCACCGACAATCACAACGTCTGCACTCAGTTCAACCTGCTCTTTCGTCGTCTCCACAGCTGCCTTCATCAGAAGTTCCGGATCTGCACCTGCAGCAGTCACTGCGTTACTGACGGCTTCCATAAGTCCTCTGGAGCTCTCCGTAGCGCCCGTCATTGCATCAACTGCGAGAGACTGGGTATCTACGATTTCAGCAATGAGGGAATCCATTGCCACGCCGCCAATGGAAGGCGTTTCCTCACTATTCACGACCTGTATATCTGTGATCCCGGAATCGTTCAGTGTAACTTCGACTGTAATTTCGCCGTTTCTTCCCTGCCCTACACCTGTATATGTTCCAGGAGTAAAGCCGCCCTCTGCCATGGCAACACATGTTGAAAGCAGGCAGAATACCAGAAGCATGCTCAGTACCTTTTTCATCTCAAAGCTCTCCTTTTCGTATATTGGGGTTTTCTGGTTCTAATAATACAAAAAGGATCCGTCATTTGTAAAACAAAGTATTATTTCCGGCGTTTCAACAAAATCTGATATTCAATTCTTTATTTACGCTGTTTCAAAGAAAACCGATAACCTGTTTGAAGATTATTTACAGTTCTGATATAATAAGCAAAAATCAAATGAAGAAAAGGAGACGGCCTGGATGAATGACAAATCATTGGTATCTTTTGTCACAGCCGCAGAAAAAGGAAGTTTTTATAAAGCAGCACAGGTTCTTTTTACAACACCACAGACTATTGTGCAGCAGATGAATCTGCTGGAGCAGGAAGTCGGGATGCCCCTTTTTGAGAGGAGCAACAAAGGGGTCCGTCTCACCAAGGCCGGTCGCACGTTCTTAGTTGGAGCGAAAGAAATACTGAAACTCACAGATGAAACGGTAAAGAAATGCCGCGGAGATTATGAAACGCCAAAAGAACAGATACATATTGCCATTGCGAACAGGCCTCATGTCCTCACTGAGATCTGCATTGAGTTTTCCCGTCGTTTTCCCAATGTTGAACTGCTGTTCCAGGATCTGCCGGTTGACGACTGGATGAGCCTGATTGCTGATGGAAAAGTCGACATTCAGGAAGGAGATGTATCCAAAGAGTTCACAGATTTGCCCATCCAGTCTCTATATCTGTTTCAATCACCACGGGTCTGTATTCTTTCACCATGCCATCCTCTTGCACAGAAAGATGTGATCAGTGTTCAGGATCTGACACCGTATGAGGTCTATGTCCACAACCTGAGCTGGGTTCAGCAGTTAAAAACGAGAATACAGGACCAGTCGAGCAGCATCCACTTCAGGGAAAAACGCTGCATCCAGGCAAATGTCATGGAAGTCTGCCTAAATGGTAATATTTATTTGGCACCAAGAGATTATGCGCAACATTTTTCTCCGCTTGTAATACGTCCTCTGGATCTGGATGTTTCTTCCTCTTTTGGTCTGTATTATCGTAAACAGCATAATCATGCTGTAGATTGTTTTTTACAAGTTGCGCAGGAAATGTTCAACGAGCCTCAGGAAGCATAGAAAGCAGAGTATATTGCTACACCACTTACGGGAAACTATAATCCTGCGTTTGGCGACCTGCGGCGCAACACTGGCAAACAGCATTTCTAGCAGTATCTTTCCTCCTATTTTTCCTCCTATCCCGCTGATTTGCATTGGTTTGTATCAGTCTGCATCGATTCTCGCGTGAATTTTTTTGACTTAAAACAATTGATTTTTCCTATATTCTCCTGTATTCCACAACATTTTACAGGAAAATTATGCTGATCCATAATTCGATCCCCTTCAAGTCCACCATGAAAAGGCCTTGGAACGAAAACGTTTCAAGGTCAGTTCTTTTTTTGGCATCTTATTCCACGAAAATGTTCTTTATACTACACTTGTCCTGCCTATTTTCCCACTAATAGATATTCCCGGTCATTTCTGACCGGGATTCTTTGTTATACGCCCAGACTCCTGATCACAAACAAGGCTTCTCTACGCAAGGTGTAAACAG
>CACXGM010000017.1 GCA_902767075.1 uncultured Lachnospiraceae bacterium | reverse complement strand
CGACTGGGAGAACGATAAGTTCTCGGTAAATGAGAAAGAGAAAAAGGAGTATTTTCTGGAGTATCTTCAGATAGTAATGGATGATGGTAAAGATGCTTATGTTATCGAGTACACTACCGATAAAGGAATAGAAAAAGAGGCCGTAAGTCTGGCCGGATCAAAGGGTTATACTGTCTACGTAGCCCATTCCCTGGATTTAAAATAGTATCATAAATGACAGGCACAAAGAACAAGTTATGCTTGACTTCTCACGATAGTTAGTTTAATCTAATCAATGGGTTAGTAAACACTAACACAAATAAGTCACAACGGAGGAAAGAGAGAAAATGAGAAGTTTAAGCAGCCTGGCTGTTGGAACCGATGCCGTGATCGAGTCCATCGACGGGGACACCAGATTCATCAGCAGAGTGACTTCCATCGGGATCACACCGGGAAGTAAAGTTAAGGTGATCAAAAATGACAAGAACAGGCCTCTTTTGATTTGGTAAATATTTGAAAGGAGAGACAGATCCCAAAGGGATCATCAGAGATATGAATAACGATTTTCTTGAGATCAAAGATTTAAAAAAGAGCTTTGGTACGGGGGAGGCCAGACAGGATGTATTAAGGGGGATGAACTTTACTGTTAAGAAAGGTGAATTCTGCGTGCTTCTGGGACCTTCGGGTTCGGGAAAATCGACACTGTTAAATATAATCGGCGGGATCGACACTCCGGATGAAGGCTACGTCAGCATAAACGGGGATAAGCTGGAGGAGATGAACGAAAAGCAGCTGACCATGTACAGGAGAAAGCATTTGGGATATGTGTTCCAGATGTATAATCTGATCCCGAATCTCAATGTAAAGGAGAATATTGAAGTCGGTGCATATCTGTCCGATAAGCCGCTGGATGTGGAGGAAGTGCTCACAACACTGGGGCTTCAGAACCATAAATATAAATATCCGAGCCAGCTTTCGGGAGGACAGCAGCAGCGTGTTTCCATCGGAAGAGCGGTGGTAAAGAATCCGGATATACTGATGTGCGACGAGCCCACCGGTGCGCTGGACTACAAGACTTCAAAGGAGATCCTGGCACTGATCGAGGACTGTAACAAAAAGTTCGGAAGCACCGTGATCATGGTCACCCACAATGAAGCGATCAAATATATAGCGGATCATGTTATAAAGTTAAGAGACGGAGTTGTCCGCCACAATGATATCAATGAAAAGAAGATATCAGCCTTTGAACTTGAATGGTACCCATGGATGTGGCACTCAAAAATGTAGAATAAAGCGCTGAATACAGCGTGATAAAAAAGGAGAGTTTCCCCGGCGGGAGGCTCTTCTTTTTTTGCCGGTGAGGAATTGGCCCTAACGATTGTTAAGGATAAGTTAAGGTTTTTAGGTTTTAACGGAAAGGTTTCCGGAGTAATATAAGTATGATCGCGGGAGTTTCGAAGACACGAAGCAATCCGCGGCATCATGTACGCTAAAATGTTTTAAAACAGGAGAAACCAATGTCAGAACTTATAGAGATACGGGATATGTCAAAGGTCTATAACCCCGGAGAAAACGAGGTAAGAGCCTTGAACAACATATCTCTTTCCATCGGAGAAAAGGAATTTGTGGCCATAATAGGCCAGTCGGGCTCGGGCAAATCCACACTTATGAATATGCTGGGATGTCTGGACGTGCCCACATCCGGCACATACACCCTCAAGGGAAGGGATGTGGCTGAGCTGATGGATGATGAGCTGTCTGAGATCAGGAACAAAGAGATCGGATTTATCTTCCAGGGATTTAACCTGATACCATCTCTTACAGCGCTGGAAAACGTGGAGCTTCCCCTTATATACAGAGGGGTTTCGAAGAGCAAGAGAGTTCAGTTGGCGAAGGAAGCTCTCACAAAGGTGGGGCTGGAAAACAGAATGACTCACAAGCCTTCTGAAATGTCCGGAGGCCAGCAGCAGCGTGTAGCAATAGCCAGAGCCATTGCACAGGCACCTCCCATTATTCTGGCGGATGAACCCACGGGAAACCTGGACTCCCACTCCAGTGTGGAGATAATGGAGATCCTGAAAAAACTTCATCGGGACGGCAGGACGGTCATCATAATTACCCATGATCCCGTCATAGCGTCCAAGGCAGAGCGCATCATCCACATAATGGACGGAAAGATCTATAAGGATGAGAGGAATGACGGCGGAGATGCCTCGGAGGAAGCCATCAGAGACGAGCTTAAAGCAGCCCAGGAAAATGTTACCACAAAGGTGAAAGGATAGGTCAAAGATATGTCTGCGAAAACAAAGGAAACAGTTGAACTTACTTCACAGGAAAAACTCGAGATTAAAAAGAAAAAGAAGAAAAAGAGAACGGCTCTGATCGTGGTCCTCAGCATTGTGGGAACACTCCTTATAATCATTACACTTATAGTTCTGGGAGCGAGAAAGGCTATGAAATCTCTAATGAATGGCTCGGTTTCGCTGGCGCATCCCGAAAGAGGAGAACTTGTGAGCGAGATCACCATATCCGGTGTGGTAGAGAGCGAAAAGACCATACACTATACCGCCCCCGAATCCATTCTGATAGATACGATACAGCCTGCGGGAACCTATGTTAAGAAGGGCGAAAAGATCCTGGAATTTGACACGGATTCATACAATACCGCCCTTAAGGTGGCAGAGCTAAAGTCTGAATCCGGAAGGAATACATACGAAAATACAGTTTCAAAAAATGAGGATACGCAGAAGAAATACGAAGACGCCAGGGCCAGATTCTGGAAGTATTCAAAGCTTGTTGATGAACAGCAGGCAGTAGTGGATCAGCTAAACGTGGAGATCACCGATGGTAACGCATATTTCAGCGCGGCATTAACAAAGCAGATCGAGCTCACGACCCAGGAACTGAACGATTACCAGTATCAGAATAAAGAAAAACTTGAAAGCATATCCGCACTTGGCTACGTTCCCACGGAAGAGGAACAGAAATGGCTGAAGGAATATAATGATTGCATTCATGAGAAACAGGATTTACTCACAAATCTTAACAATCAGTTAAAGAATCTGTCATCCTCTGCCACCGCATATGATAATCAGAAAAAGCTCTCCGAGGCTACATCGCTTCTTGCGGATTACAAGACACAGAAGGCAAGTGCAGAGTCGGAAATGAAGTCATATCAGGGTGCGGTAGCAAGCGAGCTTGATAAGGAAAACCTGGAGATAAACAATCAGTTAAGCGACATAGAGACGGATAAGTACTATAATGCCATCGCAGAGTATTCAAACGGTCTCATAGCACCCTTTGACGGTGTGGTCACAATGGCAGGATACACCGATGACGATACTACCGTTATGGGGGCTCCGCTTATCACCTTCTCATCTTTGGATGATCTGCATGTTAATGTAGGTGTAAACAAAACGGATCTGGAGAATTTGAAGGAAGGGCAGAAGGCTGTAATAAAGGTACTGGGAAATACCTATAACGGATCGGTTAAGACCATAAACCGTATGGTATCCACAACCGGCAACAGTTCGCAGGTCATGGTCACTGTTTCTATCGATGACCCCGATGACAATATGTATCTGGGAATTGATGCGAAATGTACCATAGAGCTGGCTTCCATAGATGATTGTCTGAAGGTGCCTGTTGAAAGCGTAAATATTGATAACATCGGGGAGTTTGTATACACGATGGATCCCACCACAATGGTGATCGGCAAAAAGTATGTGGAGACCGGCGTATCCTCGGATTTCGATATTGAAATATTATCAGGTATCGATGAAAAGGATATTGTGGTGACCACATATACGGGTACCATCACCGAGGGAATGCCCGCCATGGTTTCACCTGAGTCTGCGGGATTGTTAACAGCGAGTGATCAATAATGGGACAGATCATAGAATATATTAAAATCTCACTTAAGAGCATATTGAGCAACAGAATGAGATCCATTCTGACCATGCTGGGTATCATCATCGGCATCAGCTCCGTGATCATGATAGTATCCGTGGGAAACGGGGTTCGCAATTCAGTCTCCGGGCAGCTGGATTCCGCCTTTGGGGGTCAGACTTATATCATGGCGGGAGATATGACGGGAAGCATATATCCGGAGGCGGCTTTTACCGAGGATGATATGAACGCTGTTAGGGACAAGATAGATCATGTTAAGACTCTCAGTATGGAAGAAAGCGGATACGGTACTTCCATATCTCCAAAGGGCGAAAAGGTGACTTATTATACCGCAGTCACACCCCAGTATATTCTGGCGAATCCGAGACCTTTTTTGTGTGGAAGGTATTTTACCCAGGAGGAATATGACGCGGGATCAAAGGTATGTGTGATCTCTGAAAACGGAGCAAAGAATCTCTTTGGGCACACGGATGTCTGCGGACAGACGGTAAGCTTTGAATATGGCGGAAAGTTAATAGATCTGACAGTTGTGGGGGTAAAGGGCAAGTCGGAATCGGAGCTTTTTGAAATGATGTATTTGGAGGATGAGGTGGAGTTTGATCTGCCCTATACCACATTCAAAAGCTTCGCAGGGTTCGAGGATGAAAAATTTGAGCAGATGCTTTTTATGGCAGATTCTTCCGAAGAGGCGGAAGGAACCATCAGAAAGATCATTAATTTCCTCGAGGCCAGAAAGCAGATCAGGGGAGAAAAGAAGATCACCTACATTTCCTTCACCTCATATCTGGATCAGATCATGCAGGTGATAAATTACATCACGATCTTTATCGCTTTTGTGGCAGCCATTTCCCTGGTTGTCGGAGGTGTCGGCGTAATGAATATCATGCTGGTATCCGTCACCGAGAGGACAAAGGAGATCGGTATACGAAAGTCACTTGGAGCGAAGACTTCCTCCATTATGATCCAGTTTCTGGCAGAGGCAGCAGTTCTGACCATTCTGGGCGGTCTGTTCGGAATACTCTTTGGATATCTCGGCGGAGAACTGATCTGCTTTATCATGAGCAAGTTGATAAAGATCAATGTCGTGGCCACCATCGGCCCCGGAATTGTGGCCGGAGTGGTTTTCTTTTCCGCGGCAATAGGGATCTTTTTCGGTATCTATCCGGCGAGGCGCGCTGCGAAGCTCAGTCCCATAGAGGCACTCAGAGATTTTTGATTTAAGACAGGAGTATAAAAGTGGGTATTTTTCTGGATTATTGGAAAATGGCATTTTTTAATATACGTTCCAACAAGGTCAGAGCATTTCTCACCATGCTGGGCATCATAATCGGCGTTTCTTCGGTGGTGGCTATTTTGTCCATCGGAAACGGCATGAGTAATTTCATCTCCGGTTCACTGAGTTCTATGGCGGGTTCTTATTTTGAGGTATATACCAACGGAAGTAAGCCTATTACGACGAGAATCCTGGATAATACGGTGGAAAAGTTCGACAGTATTACGGGATATTCTGAAGTGCTGGCTTTTAAAGCTACGGCAGCCGGACTTAAAAAAGAAGTGGAAGTCAAAGTTGAATCCGGCAATGAAATGTTTAAGGGCAAGGACTCTAACGAAATCATCGCCGGGAGATATTTTGACAAAAGCGAATACGATTTGGCAAAGCCGGTCTGCGTCATAGATCAAAACGGCGCAAAGGAGATTTTCGGAAGAGAAGACGTTGTTGGAGAGTTCATCAATATGGTGGCTTACGGAAGAGAGTTTACCGCAAAAGTGGTAGGCATCCGTAAAGCGGGGTCGGCTCTTCAGAGTATGCTTTTCGGAGGCCCCAAAATAAAGGTGGAGATGCCGGCTTCTTTTGTAAATGAGCTGTTTGGAATGGATCCCGATAGCTTATATGATGTTCTGCTGTTTGTGGACGATCCGGAGAATGCCGTGGAGATGTCCGTTAAGGCAAAGCAATATATAGCTGCAGCCTTAAACGAAAGAGGCACCGATATGGTGAAGTCTTACGAGCTTAACTCGGGAATAGCTCAGTTTTCCTCCATTCTCGCCGGAGTAACGGCATTTGTCATGCTGGTGGCAGCCATTTCTCTTTTTGTAGGCGGCGTTGGAGTAATGAATATCATGCTGGTTTCCGTGACGGAGAGGACAAGGGAAATCGGGATCAGAAAATCACTGGGAGCAAAGACCGTTTCTATCCTGTGGCAGTTTTTGATCGAATCGGGTCTTATATCTTTGACCGGAGGAGTGATAGGAATTGTGCTCGGATACTTATTTTCTTTTCTGATCAGTGCTATTATAAAGGCAGCGGGCAGTGTTACTGTTTTACCCGAATTTAACATTGTCATGATCCTGGTCGTTGCTTTGTTTTCCATGGGTATCGGAATATTCTTTGGCTGGTATCCCGCAAAGAAAGCGGCGAAAATGACACCGATAGATGCACTCAGAATGTAGAAAAATATGATAGATATTTCTAAAGTACCCGAAATAGTATATTTCGCCACATATGTAGCCCTGTCCGACAACAGGCTCTATGACAGGGAATGGTACAGGATAGAAAAATACATACAGAAAAACGGCCTTGACGAAAGCGTCAGGAATGCCGCCATCGATATCATCAAGGGGAGTGACGAAAAGATTCCCCTTGATGTTGTGCTGTCAAACCTTTCCAAAATGTCTGTCGAGCACAGAAAGAAAGCTCTTTTTCTGGCATACAAGGTGGCTCTTGAAGACGGGGAGATCTCAAAGAGGGAGGAGGAACTGTTCAGGAGCTACAGGATCAGGCTGGGCATAGAGAAGAGGGTCTCCGATGCGATCTATAAAGAAGCTGTGGAGGCGGGCAGGAAGCTTGATGAAGCCCCCGAAGGCAGTAACCCTTTGGAGGAAAGGTACAATAAAACACTATTCTCCGAAAGATCCTATGCGAAGCTGATAGAGAGTATTTCCGTCAATGCTGCGGGTGATATTGCTTATACCGGGGAGAGACTTGAGGAGATATCGGACCTTTTGAATGTATATCCGGGTATCCTTCAGACAGAGGCCGGCAAAGTCATTCGCTCTGAAAACCATCTTGGAAACGGTGATGAGAAAAAGAAACTGAATGATTTTCTTTCGCAGTTAAACGAGAAGCTTGAATCGTCTCTTAAAGTACAGGAAGAGATATTAAAGGGATT
>CACXGM010000016.1 GCA_902767075.1 uncultured Lachnospiraceae bacterium | reverse complement strand
GTATACAGAAGTATGTTTGACTGGAACGGGTTCTCGGAAGGTACTTTTATCTGGTTTGACAATTACAAAGAACTGTTTACAAACGGATCCATCAAGTTTATGACATCACTCAAAAACTCACTGATCCTGGCTGCATTCTCAGTCTTTGTACAGCTCCCCATAGCTTTGGGACTTGCTCTGCTCCTTGGCAGAAAAATGAAGGGTGACAGAGTATTTTTGTCGATCTACTTCATGCCGGTGCTGATCTCCACAGTGGTTATCGGTCAGCTTTGGCTCAAGATCTACAATCCTGATTATGGAATTTTAAACAGATTTCTGGATCTGGTTCATTTAGGACAATTCAAGCATGTGTGGGTTGGAGAGGTAGCTACCGCTCTCGGCAGTATCATCGTCCCCACCATCTGGCAATATGTCGGTTATCATATGCTTCTTATGTATGCGGGGGTAAAAGGTGTCTCAACTGACTTAAGAGAAGCTGCTATGCTGGACGGCGCATCACCCTGGCAGGTTGACTGGTATGTGGTTATCCCTGTGATCAAACCTATAATCAGAGTCAGCGTGATCTTCGCTGTAACAGGTTCTCTTAAAACCTACGACCTGGTCCGTATCCTCACTGAAGGTGGCCCCTACCAGAGCACAGAAGTACCCAGTACATTGCTGGAGAACATGCTGTTCTTAAGAAACCGTTACGGAATGGGCAGTACCATCTCCGTTATGCTGATCATACTCTGCTTTGCCTTTGCCTTGATAATCAGTGCTATTTTCAAGGACAAAGAAGAAGACAAACTATAGAAGGGAGAGGTGATCATGGAGAGCATTACACAAAAGGAACCAAAAGCCGTATTCAAGGTTTTCAAATGGATCATCCTTGTGATATGGGCACTTATAAATCTGTTTCCCATATATTTTATGTTCACGTTTTCCCTTAAGGACAACGAAGAGATCTTCGGCGCCAACGTGATCGGACTTCCCCGCCACTGGCTGTTTTCAAACTATGCATCGGCCATGGGAACGGGAAACATGGGGTTATACTTTTTAAACAGTATCCTCGTTACCGTAGCAGCTATCTTTATATCCACTATGGCGGCTATGATGGCAACATATGCTATCACCAGAATTAAATGGAAATTCAGTAAGCTTACCAATGCATTTTTCATGCTGGGACTTACCATTCCCATTCAGGCATCCATCGTGCCTATTTACGTAATACTTTCAAATATCCATTGGTTAAACAAGTACACCACACTGATCATTCCCTACGCAGCATTTTCGCTGTCCATGGCGATACTTATCAGTACCGGATTTATGGGAGAGATCCCCAGTGCACTTGATGAGGCGGCCAGAATTGACGGATGCGGATTTTTCAGAACATTCTTTGAGATAATCCTCCCGCTGATGAAACCGGCTGTTTCCACCGTTGGAATCTACTCATTCCTGCAGTGCTGGAACGAGTTCATGTTTGCAAACGTATTCATTTCGGACAAGGCTCACAGGACCCTTCCTGTCGGCATCAAAGCTCTGTCCGGCGCTTATACCACCGACTGGGGCCCAATCGGCGCTGCTCTGGTAATAGCAACCTTCCCTACACTCATCGCATATATCTTCCTGAGCAAGCGTATTCAGGACAGCTTCATTGCAGGTGCGGTTAAGGGATAAGGAAAATCACATAATTTGGGAAGTTTTTGATAAAAAAAGAGTAGTGTAATTTTTTATCCGGGGCTATTATAATATATGATACAAAATGAACATTTTTGACTCCGGAGTATCAGGTTGAGGTATAAATGTTTAGGATAAAACGGGGAACACTACAGGCAAAGAACTCAAAAGCTTCGCTTTCTGCAAGTTTAAGGAGGGTGATCCTGGGAATAATTCTGGTGATCATCCTTTCCTTTGTTGTGTCCATCTATGTTCTCACCGAAAGAGAACGCCGGGATTTCAATGCCCGCGAATCTGAAAACGTCATCAAAACACTTTCAAACAATATTGTTTCCGATATAGATAAATACAAATCAATATCAAGACTTATCATGACCGACGATCATCTTTTGACCTTTATGAGATCCAATGTGGACAGGATCGATATGGGAATGATCAACGATGCCAGGTATGCCATCATGGACATACTGAATGTAACTGAAGGTGTAGATTCGGTAATGGTCTTCAGAAACGATAACATCATGGTGACCACAAACAGGTTTACCTATAACTATGATTACGATCTTATGACCAGGGACGGCTGGAAGACTGAGATCTACGCCGGAATGGGAAAGGCTGTGGTATCCTTAAACAGCAATCATATAGCCGAAAAAAAGGACGGGCGTCCCATGGTAACCATCGGACGTGCCATCTATGATATAGATTCGCAGCAGCTTACCGGTATTCTGATGATGAATATTTCCCCTGCTATGTTTGAGCGTACACTGATCAATCTGGGATACGACAATATCTGTATCATGGGCATTGACGGAACCTTTATTGCAGGCAATGAAGAGTACGCAAAGCACTATTCAAAAAATCTCGTTGAGCGAACCAATGGTTATAAGAATATAAGGGTCGGCAGAGCTGATTATCTTCTGACAGGCGCACAGATCGAAGGAACTCCCATCGTGATCCTGCGTGCTACGGAGTATGGACTGCAGGGTATTCCCTTCCGTATGATCTTTATCATGTTTTTCCTGCTGTTTGTGTTCCTGGGCCTCGGGATCTATGTTGTATTCTTCCTCAGAAGAAATATTACGGAACCGATTTTCGAGCTCTCCGCATCCATGGACAGAAACAGAAAATCCGGTGAACTCAAACGTATCGAAGTGCCTGTACCGAACAGCGAACTTGATATGCTGGAGAATGATTATAACAGCATGATCGATCATGTTAACGAGCTCATAGACAAACTGATGGAAAAGGAAAAGAACCTTCAGAGGGCGGAGATGAGAGTGCTGCAGGAACAGATAAAGCCGCACTTTCTTTATAACTCCATCGACACCATTGGATTTATGGCGCTGGATGCGGGGGCAGAAAATGTGCATGCTGCGCTGGAAACATTGGGAAGCTTTTACCGGAATTTCCTGAGTAAAGGTGAAAGGGAGATCCCTCTTTCCAGAGAGGTGATGATCGTAAAGGATTATCTGTCCATTCAAAAGCTCCGCTATGGCGATATTTTAAATGATGAATACGATATCGCAGATGATACCAGGAATGTCATAGTACCAAAGCTGGTGCTTCAGCCCTTGGTCGAAAACTGCATTTATCACGGTATCAGGCCAAAAGGCGAGGAGGGCACTATCAAGATATCCTCCTTTATGCTGGATGGCGTACTGCATCTTTTGGTTAAAGATACCGGTGTAGGCATGACCGCAGAGCAGATCGACAAGATACTGAATTCAAAGAGAAGCGAAGCGGAGGAGATGGATTCGGAGAGCTTCGGACTCTGGGGAACCATAGAAAGAGTCAGGTATTACACAGGAAAGGAAGATATCGTCAGGATCAGGAGTGAAATAGGCGAGTATACGATAATAGAGTTTCTGATAGATAAAAATGAGGTAAGGGTTTAGGTTTTCTTTAGGGGTATAAGACATGGACAGAAAGTACAGGGTAATGGTAATTGATGACGAGGAATCGGCGCGGAAGCTTATGAAGGCAGCGTTTCGCTGGGAGGAGCTGGGGATGGAGATCGTGGGAGAAGCCGCCAGCGGGATTGAAGCGATAAACACTATAGACGATATTCGCCCGGATATCGCCTTTGTGGATATATCGATGCCTTTTATGGATGGAATTGAATTCACTAAGATAGCCACCGAGCGATACCCGAATCTCATAATCATCATCATGACTGCCATAGACCAGTTTGAGTATGCGAGAAAATGCGTCAGTCTGCCTGTTTTTGAATACATGCTGAAACCATTGGTTAGGACTGAAGTGGTGGAGGTGCTTAAGCGTGCAACGGAAAAGCTTTCACACATTAAAAGCTCCTGGGACGACCGGGAGGAGAATGATGAGGCGGCGCTCCCGGAGGAAACAAACAGCACAGAACTGATCAAAAAGTATGTGAAAGAAAATCTGGCTGACCCTCAGCTAAATCTCGCTTTTATTGCACAGCATTTCGGATTCAGCTCCAGTTATCTCTCCAGAAAGTTTAAACAGGATACGGGAAAGAATTTCATAGAATATTTGACGGACCTTCGAATGAAGAAAGCCATACAGTATGCGGAGAACGGATACAAGATGTATCAGACCGCTTCCGAAGTAGGGATACCGGATCCCAATTACTTCGGAAGATGTTTCAAGAAATACACGGGAAAGAAATACTCTGAGTATACGGAAAAATAAGATCGGCACACACAGATCAGCAGCGGTATTGTTCCATTTCGGCCACAAGACTGCCGGGACAGTCAATCAAGACCTTTGTGCCGTTCTCGGTGTATTCTTCACTCTTTACTACCCCGGACTCGTGGAGACGGCTTAATACATCGCCCTTTGAGAAGGGGATCAAAAGCTCTGTTTCCACGTGGTTTCCGTAGAGCAGAAATGAAATCCTGTCAAGGAGCTTGTCCATTCCGGAACCTGTCTTTGCGGAGATGTAGATCACGTTTTCATCCTTGACCATAGGGGGCTCATCGGTACGCGATGTCAGGTCGCTTTTGTTCATCACATAGATCCTGGGGATATCCCCTGCGCCTAGCTCTGCCACAGTCTTTTCCGTGACAGCCCTGTGCTGTTTATGATACGGATCCGAAGAGTCCAGCACTATCAGCAGCAGGTCTGCATATTTTGTCTCCTCCAGAGTGGAGCGAAAGGCCTTTACCAATCCGTGGGGGAGATTTTCGATGAAGCCTACGGTGTCTGACAGGAGGAATTCACGGTATCCTTCGGGGCGGATATGTCTGATGGACGTATCCAGAGTCGCAAAGAGCATATCCTTTTCAAATACCTTTTTATCATTATCACCGGCATTTTTCTCGGACTCGTTTTCAGACATTGAAAGGAGGCGGTTCATAAGAGAAGACTTGCCGGCGTTTGTGTATCCCACCAGGGCTACCGAAGGGATCCTGCCTCTCTC
>CACXGM010000015.1 GCA_902767075.1 uncultured Lachnospiraceae bacterium | reverse complement strand
GCTTTTTCATATATATGTGGATATGCACTGGGTCTTGGGATTAACGGAGTCTGGATGGGGATCCTGGCAGATCAGGTATCACGGTTTTTATTTGGATCCATCAGATTCAGACAGGGGAAATGGACCAAGATAAAGATATGAACCCCGGGGACGGAGTCAAGGGGTCATTTTCAGGTGATGCCCCGGGAAATTAAGTCATGGGGCTTCCCTGCACAAGCGTTTAACAGTTGTATCTGATATGTCCATCACGCGGGAAATCTGCTTTATTGTCAGGCCCTTTGCTTTAAGAACGCGAACATATTCGTTCCGCTGGGATCTTATGATATTTACAACAGCAGAGGTTGATGGAAGATTTGTTACAGATTTGAAGATTTCCAGTGCTTGATCGTCCGTGAGAAAGAATCTTTTTTCTTTGTGATCGTTTTTGAACGGTCCCTCAGATGAGGGGTCAGGGCATGCTTTAAAATACTGTTGGAGCTGCCGCTTTGAACCCGCTATTTTTTCGGCTAAATAGGTGTCCACCGGTAGATTCTTCTGACCATAATACGCACAGACGCTACTCCAGCGGTATTCCGATTGGAATCTGCATATATTTGCCTTGACGGGATTGTTGTGAATATAATAAATAACGCTGAGGAATGCTCCCATGTCCTCTACCGCATAACTATGGAAACGGTCCTGAAAAAGGTGACCTGAACGCTTGTATTTGTTGTTATACCATCTCACAAATATAGTTTCCAGGCTCTGGAAAAAAATTGAAAGGACATCAGACGGTGATTTTATCAGAATGTGAATATGGTTATTCATCAGACAATAAGCACATACTTCGACCATATATTTCTTTTTGCAATCGGATAGAATAAAAAGGAATTTTTGATAATCGTAATCTTCTTCGAAAATAATGTGCTGATTGACAGAACGAAGAATAACGTGATAGACGTCAGTTTGACTGAAGACCCTAGGTTTTCTTGACATATATTTTACCCCCCTGTAAAAAACAATGCATCGACGATTAAATTGTAGGTTGGATTATACTATTGCTTAAATCGAAAAGCAAGAAAAAAATTGAGTCAGATTTTTGTGCAAAAAAGAGGTTGACATGGATTTAATGCTGATTCTGGGCAGCGGAGCTGTCGGAAAAATGACCGTAGGCCAAAAACTTACCGAGATAACTGACTTTAGACTATTTCATAATCACATGATGATAGAGCCGGTTTTAGAGATTTTTGGCTGGTTTCATGGAGAATTGATCACTAAGCTCAGAGATGATATTTTTGATGAGTTTATGAAAACGGAGTATCAGGGGCTGATTTTTACATATATGATGGCGTTTGATATTCCTTCGGAATGGGAGTACATAAAAAGCCTTTCCGATAGATTTGAGGCTACTGGGGGCACTGTCTATTATGTCGAACTCGTAGCTGATCAGGAGGAAAGATTAAGAAGAAATAAGACGGAGAATCGCCTTGCGAATAAGGCGTCAAAGAGAGATATCGCGATATCGGATGAAAGGCTTAAATCTGAGGATGCCAATTACCGACTGGTAAGCTATGAAGGAGAGATTCCTTTTAAAAACTATTTAAGGATAGATAACACAGATCTTGCCCCGGAAGATTGTGCCCGAAAGATCAAGGAATTTTTTGGCCTGGAAGACAACAAAAACAGAAAACTTCTGCGAAGGGTAAAATTGGTGGAAGTAAAGGAAGAAGAAATACCGGAGCTGTATGAGATGCAGGTAAGGAGCTTCATGCCTTTGTATGAAAAGTATCATGATGAATGCTCGCCTGCGATAGAAGGTATAGAGCGTGTGCGGGCACGTTTTTCAGCTGATAACAGAAAATACTATTTTATCATGAAGGACGGAGCCAGGGTTGGAGCCATCAATATAGGGCATAAGGACCCTGACGAAAAAAAGATTTCTTTTATAAGTCCGCTTTTTATCTTGCCGGAGTTTCAGAATCGGGGTATAGGCTACGCTGCAATTCAGAAGGCATTTGAAATATTGCCGGAAGTCGTCTGCTGGAAATTGGACACCATATTGCAGGAGCCTGCCAATTGCCATTTGTATGAAAAATGCGGCTTTGTCAGAGTTGGCGAGGAAAAGCCGATAAATGACAAGATGACACTCGTGGATTATGAGCGAAATGACCCTTGGGGACGGAGTTAATGGGCCATAGTCAGAATATTCTGAAAATGACCCACTGACTCCGTCCCCATGGGCCACGAACTATGGGGCACTAATGGATTAAAGCATGCTGCTGAAGAGATCGGGGAATGCTGAGTTTATAAAAATACTTATAGCGGTAGCAAGATCAAGGAGAGCATGACCTGCCATAACAGGCAGCGGCTCTCTTTTTTTGTAATAGTATATAGAGAATGCAAGAGTTGCCGGCAGAAAAGAGATAAAACGATAAGCCATATATCTTGCGTCAAAAAGAGTCGGAATAAAACAGTGCTGAAGAGCAAAGAAAAAAGCAGGTATTATTACAGCGATATATTTGTTTTTTATTCTTCCCACACCGGCTCCGAGATAGAGTCCGTCTTCGGCCAGGGCAGTGGAAACGGGCAGTAAGACTAAATTGACCGCGGCAAATGCTTTTGGGACAGGAGCGATCATTTTAAGAGAAACTTCGGGCATGAATGAACCGTATAAGATTAAGCCCGAGAGGTACATTCCGCCCATTCCGATCACTGCTGATATGATCATGATGAGAATTGTTTTTCCGGCATGGATCTTTTTACTGTCAAAATTGATAAGCTCAAAATATGTCATCCCGTTTTTCTTTGCAACAAAGATCAACAGAAGTATCGTCAGTATATTTGCAGCAGAAGCAACGATGGACCACCAGCGGCTGATCTCGTCCAAACTTTTATGGACCAATAAAGAGCCTGTGATAAAAACCAGCAAAAACATAATACTGCGAACGGGGAGAAGCAGATACATTTTACTATTTTTCATTTTGATTCAACCTTTCTCCTATAACGAAGATCTCAGAGGCTTTTTTTATCATTGACATGGCCTTTTTTTCTGAAACCTTTAAGGCTCCGCTGGCTATCATAGTAGCAAGACCGTGGGAATAAACTATCGTATTTTGAATACAAGAAGCGGCTTTGGACTCGGATAGCCCTGTTTGTTCTGCAATCCGCGAGATCATATTGTCTTCATCTATACGAAGGGAAAAGTCATTTAGCTTATAAGGCATAACATTTGGGCTTATGTCAAGGTATAAAAAGCAGAAGAGGTTCGGTTCGCGGACAGCCATTTTGATAAAGGACTTTCCCAGATTTTCAAACTGCTTTATGGCATCTTTAGGTTTCCTTTTTGGCTTCGAATACTCAAGAGCATAAAGAGCGAGCGCTTTTCTGAAACTTTCCATATTTTCAAAATGCCAGGCAATTGGCTGCGTGGAACAACCGATTTCGGCAGCAAGGGTTTTGATATTAATTGATGAATATCCGTCGCGAATCAGCATTTTTAGTGCTGAATCAAGAATGATCTCTTTGGAAATAGTGGTTTTGCGTGCCATGATAAGTCCTCCACAAGAAAGATAAAACGGAATTATTATATAAATGCGTTTATATAATTAAACAAATATTTTCGTGGGTTGTCAAGCGATTTTTTTAAAGGCCCGGCTGCTGCGAAAGCAGTGCAGCCGGAAAAAAGAAACAAACAAACTCTGAAGATATTTAAGTTTTTTCTTGAAAAATACTTTTTATTCGATTAAGTTTTTTTTAGGACGTCCAGATCATAGTAAAGAGGAGAAATTACTCATAGTGAATAGGGAACAACTGCATGGGTCATTAAGCCGGTAAGAAGGTGAAAGAAGGTTAAATGTTAAAGAACAGAATAAAAAGGAAACTGGAAAAAGGCATTGGGATGTTTTTCAACAAGTTCATGGGGAGCGGACTTGCGCAGGAGGAAAATACCGCGGATGGCAGCAGGTATATTACCCCGGGAATGCCCGAAAAGGTGAGGGAGATCGCGGAGGAAGGCATTGTCCTTTTAAAAAATGACGGTGTTCTTCCAATCCCTCAAAACAAAACAGTATCGGTCTTCGGCCGTGTTTCACACGACTGGTTTTATGTAGGTTACGGAAGCGGAGGAGATGTGCACGCTTCCTACGAGATCGGTTTCTATGAAGGATTACAAAACGCCGGAGTATCATATAATGAGTCACTTAAAGCTGTCTATGAATCCTGGTGCGAGAAGGAAGAAAACAAAGCGGATCATGGGTTTTGGGGGCATTGGCCTTTTTTTCACGAGGAGATGCCGATAAGCATCGAACTTGTGGAAAAAGCCCGGGAAGAAAGCGAAATTGCGATCGTGGTGATAGGGCGGGCTGCAGGAGAGGACAGGGAAAACAAGCTGCAGGAGGGAAGCTTCTATCTTACAAAAAAAGAGAGGGATATGCTCTGTAAGGTCACGCAGGTTTTCGAGAAAACCATACTCATCATGAACTGCGGCAATGTGGTAGATATGTCTTTTACCGAGGAATTCAATTTTTCTGCGATCTTGTACACATGGCTTTTGGGACAGGAAAGCGGGAATGCTATCGGTAACATTCTGTCCGGACATTCTTCCCCTTCGGGCAAGCTTTCCGATACCATAGCAAAAGAATATGAGGATTACCCATCCGCGGGCAGTTTCGGAGGCAAAGAGTACAATGAATATGCGGAAGGTATTTTTGTCGGATATCGCCATTTTGTCAGCCATGCAAGTGACAGGATCATGTACCCCTTTGGATATGGATTGTCTTATACAACTTTTTCGATCGATACGATCGCGGCGATGGATCGAAGCGTTAAATGCAGTATTACAAATACGGGAGATCATCCCGGAAAAGAAGTTGTTCAGGTTTATATAAAGGCGCCTGAGGGGAAGATCACAAAGGCTGCGAAGGTACTCGTAGGATATACAAAGACGGGGCTTCTTTTACCCGGAGAAAAGGAAGAGGTGATCATCTCTTTTGAACCGAAGGATTATGCATCCTTTGATGAGAAAGGTGTTTCCGGATTTAAGGATGCTTTTGTGCTTGAGGCCGGAGAGTATAATGTTTTTCTCGGTACGGATTCGATTTCGAACAAGAAAATACATACATTTTTCATAAAGGAAACGATACTCGTTGAACAATGCTATGACATCAGCAGAGAAACCCTGAAGGAGCGGATACTTCAAGGGCTGCCGGAGGAAATCCCACAGACTGGCGATACCGGAATAAAACTATTGGATGTCAAAAACGGGAAGAATACCATGAAAGAATTCGTAGCCCAGTTTTCCGACAGGGATCTTTGCGATATCCTCAGGGGGGAAGGCGCAATGAATTCTTCACTTGGCGTCAAAGGAAACGCGGGAGCCTATGGAGGATTTACGGAGTCTCTCAGAAAAAAGGGAATCCCGGCGATCATAACAGCAGATGGTCCGGCAGGACTGCGTATCAGCAGGTTTACCACACTTCTTCCATGCGGTACAGCCATAGCGTGCTCGTTCAATGACGCTTTGGTGGAGGAACTTTTTGAACTTGTGGGCGGAGAGGTAAAACGATATGGGGTGGATGTAAATCTTGCACCCGGAATGAATATCCACAGAAATCCTCTTTGCGGGAGAAATTTTGAGTACTATTCGGAGGATCCTTTCCTTTCGGGGCACATAGCGGCAGCGACCGTCAGGGGAATACAAAAGGGTGGTGCAGCAGCATGCCCTAAGCATTTTGCATGTAATAATCAGGAATATAACCGTAATCACAACGATAGCCGAGTATCCCATCAGGCGCTCAGGGAGATTTATTTAAAGAATTTTGAATACTGTGTGAAGCTTGGAAAACCGGACAATATTATGACAAGTTATAATAAAGTGAATGGGGTTTACAGCCATTACAATTATGATCTGGCTACCACGATCCTGAGAAAAGAGTGGGGATATGAGGGGACGGTCATCACTGATTGGTGGATGAGAAAAACCGCATCACCTGAGTTCCCGAAACTTAAAAACAATGCTTATAGGATAAGAGCGGGAGTTGATGTGCTTATGCCGGGGAACCTTTCTTATTTCAATCAAAGATACAGAGCCGATCGCAAACTGGAGAAAAGCATCAATATAAACGGCTGTATTACAAGAGGGGAATTGCAAAGGTCAGCTATCAATGTGCTTAATTCTGTCATTAAAAGAGTATGAAGGATTTTCAGATATATAAAACGCGGTTTAATATACGAAAGCTATGATGATCGGTATAATGTATATGACAGAGATGTCTGATAACAAATAGTATTTCCGGATAAGAAAAGAGGTTGAAAATGGAAAAAGAGTTCAAGGTATTAATGCTGAATGGGAGTCCGAGAGAGAATGGCAATATCGCACTGGCTTTTCATGAGATGGAAAAGGTTTTTGAGGAAAATAATGTCGAATACGAGAATATCCTGCTCGGTCGAAAGGATATCAGAGGCTGCATAGCCTGTGAGACATGCAGAAATAACGGAAAGTGTGTATTTGACGATGCGGTTAATGAGATCGCGGTAAAATTTGAGGAAGCTGACGGGCTGGTGATAGGGTCTCCGGTCTATTACGGATCGGCTAACGGAACGATTATGTCTGCGCTTCAGAGGCTTTTTTACAGCACACATTTTGATAAAAGCTTTAAGGTGGGAGCAAGTGTTGTAAGTGCGAGGCGATCCGGATGCACCGCAACCTTTGACGAATTAAACAAGTTTTTTACGCTTTCCAACATGCCTGTGGCGACCAGTCAGTATTGGAACAATATTTATGGATGGGATCCCGGAGAGGGTAAGGTTGATCACGAGGGAATGCAGGTAATGCGCGTGCTTGCGAGAAATATGGTGTTCTTAATGAAAAGCATATCTTTGGGAAAAACCAATCTGGGATTGCCGGATACGGAAGACAGAGTATGGACGAATTTTACCAGATGAATGACCCCCGGGGACGGAGTTAGTGGGCCATTGTCAGAATATTCAGAAAATGACCCCTTGACTCCGTCCCCATGGGTCATAAGCAACCGGAATTAACATAGAAGCGGGAGAAAAGTGAACTTTGGTTGGTAGACTTTCCATATTTACAGATATATTATTATTGCAGAAATGTAAACAATATTTGCAAAGGTGGGAAAAATATGAGAAAATCATACTTGGACAACATCAGATGGATAACTGTAGTTTTGGTAGTTATATATCATGTTTTTTATATGTATAACGCCGAAGGAGTGAGTGGGGGACTTGGGCAGATCACTGATCTGTCGGTGCAGCCTTATGATATCTACCAGTATCTTGTGTATCCCTGGTTTATGCCGGTCCTCTTTATGGTGGCGGGGATCAGCTCAAGATTATATCTGGAGAAGCACCCGGATAAGGAATTTATAAAGAGCAGAACGACAAAGCTTTTAGTACCTTCAACTATCGGACTGTTTGTTTTTCAGTTTATTCAGGGGTATATTAGCATGAGTCTGGGAGGCGGCCTTACAGGCTTATTCGAAGCAGGGGTTCCAAAGCCCATCATTTATTTTATCATGGTGGCCTCCGGAAGCGGTGTGCTGTGGTTTATCCATTTACTCTGGATCTACAGCTTGCTGCTTGTTCTTATCAAAAAGATTGAAAAGGGAAAACTCCTAAAAATCGGAGCAAAGACTCCGCTGTGGATGATACCTCTTTTTCTTTTACCGATCTGGGGAGCGGGACAGATACTGAACGCGCCGATGATTTCAGTCTACAGATGTGCATTTTATTTTGTATTTTTTATACTTGGTTATTATGTTTTTTCAAGCGATGAGGTAGTCGAAAAACTGAAAAAATATGCAGTTTTTCTTATCATCATCGGAGCGGGACTGAACATCTTTTTTGGTGTATATTACTTTATTGTCCGCGGCGGACTCAATTATGCCGATAAGCCTGTAAACAGAGGCCTTTTATTTGCGGCATGTGCATACTTCGGGTCGCTTGCCATGCTCGGCGGAATGGCGAGATTCGGAGATTCCTGCAATGCATTTACAAAGTGGATGAGCAGAAAGAGTTTTGGTCTGTATGTATTTCACTATTTGGGAATATCATCCGTGGCGTATTTTTGCGGAAAGCTATTGCATTTTCCGGCGCCGGTCTGCTATCTGCTGAGTCTGGTGGCGGGCTTTGCATTCGGATACGGCCTTGAAGCAGTTATTTCAAGAATTCCGTTCTTCAGATGGGCCGTGCTCGGAATAAGCAAGAAGAAAACTTACAAAGAAAGTGCTGATAAACAGGAGAAAACAAATGTTTAGCGAAAACCTTGTGAGACTCAGAAAATTAAGGCAGATGACACAGGAAGATGTGGCTGAGGCTGCCGGAGTATCCAGACAGGCAGTGGCAAAATGGGAATCGGGAGAGAGTGCTCCCGATATAGAAAAATGCCGCCTCATAGCAGAACTGTTTGAGGTATCTCTGGATGATCTGGCAAATTTCGAACCTGAAGAAAACCTGGGACTGGAAGTTCCTCCGAAGGGTAAGCACCTGTTTGGCATAGTAACCGTTGGTGATAAAGGACAGATAGTCATACCGGCCAAAGCAAGAAAGATTTTTGAAATATCTTCGGGCGAACGACTGATGGTTCTGGGAGACGAAAACCATGGGCTGGCGCTTGTAAAAGCCGATGACTTTTTGCACCTTGTTAGCTCTGTAAAAAAGGCTATGAAAAAATAATGACCCCCGGGGACGGAGTCAGTGGGTCATAAAGTAGCCTTGAAACCTAGTGTTTACTAGGGTTTGGGGCAAAAAAAATTATATTTTTTTCTTCCCTAAAATGCAGGTGATATGATATATTAAATTATGGATCCATAAGATAACTAATCATTTTTTACTGCAGAGAGGGGAAAATGGGTAACGAAGACTTAAAAAAGAAGTATAGCATAGGGGAAGTAGAGGGGGATGTCTCCGTTGAGGTGAGAGCAGATGATAAAAATGTCACGCTCGCTTCAAGGGTTATCGGAAAGGGAACAGACTATATCGATGTGATCCCTTTTACATATGAGAACAAGATAGTATCTTTTAAGGGACAGGGGCTTCATATTAAGCTGAGCGCGGTTATGGGGTCCATGCACATCGAGTTTGGCATCCAAAAGATCATGCTTTCAAAAACCGAAGACGGAAGCCTTTCTCACAGAGTATTCAGCGCCGAGAAAAATACGCTCAAGAATTTAAGAGAATTCAAGCGCTTCAGTCTGGTGGAGGAGGGAACTCTTGTGCTTACAGGCTCACATAAAGAAATGGATTGTGTGGTAAGAGATATCAGTTACGGCGGATTTGGCGTGGCTGTAAAAGGCAAGGAATATGTCCCTGTAAAGGAACTGATGAATCTTTCTTTTGCGTGCCATATTGGAGTAGTACCGATCTCAATTCAGACTAATGGACTGGTGGCAAGAACCCAGTATAATGATGATAGGGACGAGACCTTTATCGGAGTCAAACTTTTGGTTAGCAACACATCCGTCAGAGAAGCGGTGAACCGCATACAGCGTGAGGAACTGCAGAAGCTTAAACATGCATAAATTGAATTAATTATATGATCAAAAGGTTGCTTTAAGCAGCCTTTTTCTGTAAGAGAATAAGCGAGGGATGCTTTTTATCATTGCCGGTTTTCAAGGGAGAGTATACAAAGTGGAAAAGAAAGGTACAAAAAAAATCGAAACAAAAAGACTGATCCTCAGAAGATTTACAGAGGAGGATGCAAAGGATATGTTTACTAACTGGGCATCGGATCCTGAGGTCACTAAGTTTTTGACATGGCCGATGCACCCGGATGTGGATTTTACACGCAATCTTCTTTCAGAATGGATAACACATTATGAGGATGGAGCGTACTTTAATTGGGTTATGGAATTGAAAGAAAATCATGAGGCCATCGGAAATATTTCTGTTGTTAAGCTGAATGAGAGAATAGAGGAGGCGGTTATAGGATACTGTATGAGCCGTGCTTATTGGGGACGGGAATTAATGCCGGAAGCATTAAAGGCGGTCATGGATTATCTTTTTGATGAAGTAGGTGTAAACAGAGTTGCAGCCTGCCATGATTCAAATAATCCAAAGTCCGGCCGCGTAATGGACAAGGCGGGAATGAAGCTTGAGGGTACTTTGCGTGCAGCGGGTATAAATAATCAGGGCATCAGTGATAAGGTATGGCATGCCATGATCAGAAGTGACAGAATATAGAGTATAGGGATAAAATAGAGAATGCGAGGAGGTATTTTAAATGAGTGGTAAATCTGAGGTTTATCTGTTTGGTCAGATTTTGGGGACGCATTCATTCTTACTAAAGGATGGTTTTCTTAAGCCGGATGAGTATTCGGAAATAGGAGAAAAGTATTTTCTTCCGGGCGGCGAGACCGGTACAGCAGCAACCGTGCTGGATTCTCTTGGGGTTTCGGTTAAGATGGACGGCACATGGATCGGAACGGAAGTTGCGCCCATGCTAAAGGATTTTTACATGGGAAAAAAGGTCGATCTGTCACTGCTTTACTATATGGAGGATGATCCGGGCGTTATGGATTATGTAGTCATAGCAGATCTGGTCAGATCACCCATGGGTAGATTTCAAACCCTTTTCTCTTCCGGGAAAAGATGGTGGAATATACCTAAAGAAAGTGATATAGCAGGATGTAAAGCAGCGGGCATAGATCCTTTCTTTGGAGAGGAAACACTGAAGGCGGCAGAGATATGCCATAATCTTGAAATCCCCTATGTTACCATCGACAGCAGGCATGATTCTGTTCTTCATAAAAATGCGGCGATAAATGTTGTTTCCAAGGAATGTACATCGCAGCATTACTCGGGAATGCCTGCGGAGGAAATAATGAAACTGATGCAGGAGGAAACGGAGGGATTAACCATAATTACTCAGGGTGCGGGGGATATGCTTTATGCAAGGCGCGGCGAAGAGATACACAGAATGTCTCCCTTTAAAGTGGAAGTCAGAAGCACTCTCGGTGCCGGCGATACTTTCAAGGCGGGGTGCGTCTACGGATTGCTTCACGGCATGAATGACGAGGATTTGGTGCGCTTTGCATCGGCATGTTCTGCGGTGGCAATATCGAGATTTCCGCTTCCCTTAAATCCACCGGGGCTTGATGAGGTAAAAAGCCTCACGGATAATTAAATCATAACTTATAATGGCGCATAAGACTACCATCTTACGCGCCATCTTTCTCTTAATCTTTCAATAGGATCTGAAGGCTTGAGGGCAGCAGATTTACGCTCCGTCTTCAGAGAGTTTTTTTTTCATTTTCACGAAGTTCATTAAGATGCTTTTCGAATATTTCCTCGTTGACCGGGATGTTTGCCCAGTCATCCGTCCAGGCAGAAATATAAGCGGCATTTGAAATAGAGAGTGAATTGAGACCATCATAACCGGGAGCAAGCAGAGGCTTGCCGTCAAGGATCGCATCCGCAAAATTGTTCAAAAGAATGGGATGACCATCAGGCTCGGAAGCAGTGAATTCCTCGTATTCCGTCTCGGGACAAGCAAAGCCGGATTCACTGGAAAAGCAAAACTCTCTCTCGGAGGTTTTTAGCTTGGTCCATTTAAGGGTTCCATTTTCAAGTACGAGTTTTCCTCTGTCACCGGATATTTCAAGGCGGTTAGTTCCCGGTGCTTCGCCTGTTGTAGTGATGAAAGTTGCGGTTGAACCGTTTTCGTATTCACCGTAGATGGTTACATCATCTTCAATCGCAACATGATGATATTTTCCGAATGCACAAAAAGCCCGTACCCTTTTTGGCATTCCAAAGATCCACTGCCATAAGTCAAGATTATGAGGAGCCTGGTTCAACAGAACGCCGCCGCCTTCACCGTTCCAGGTTGCACGCCATGAGCCGGAATCATAATAGCTCTGGGTTCTGTACCAGTTTGTGATTATCCAGACCATACGCTTTAACTTGCCGAGCTGTCCGCTTTGGACTATTTCTCTTGCTTTTGCATATATTGGGTTTGAGCGCTGATTAAACATAATTGCGAAAATAACTCCGGATTTTTCGGCAGCCTCATTCATCTCCCTTACCTGTCTTGTATACACGCCGGCAGGCTTCTCGGTCATAACATGTATTTTTCTCTTGAAGCATTCCATTGCAAATGTGGGATGATCATAATGAGGCACCGCAATGAGCGCGGCATCGATGAGACCGCTGTCCAGCATTTTTATCGTATCATCAAAGCATTCTACGGATGGACAGATCTCTTTTGCACGCTTTAACTTCTCCGGCACAATATCCGAAACGGCAGTCACTTTGATCCGGGGACACATGCCGTCGACGACATTTTTTAAATGACCGGTTCCCATATTTCCGACTCCGATTATTCCAAGTCTCACTATTTCCATAAGACGCCTCCTGTTTTTGAAAAAAGTTTCACCTCAGCTAACCATTGGTTATCAAAAAAGTTCCTTCAGAGCATCTGCAGCGGCTTTAAATGCCGAAAAAGAATCCGGATAAACATATTTCCCTATATGACTTTTATCAGAACCCTCAAGCTTTTCAAGACCTTTAAATACCGTAAGGTGCGGCTCTATAGTCAGGACTTCTCCTTTGTATTCCGATAGCAGATAAGGAAGGTTTCCTTCGCCTTTCCCCGCCGGGACAACCGAACCATCAGTTAGAGCATCTTTTATGTGCATGTATTCTACATACGGACTCAAAAGACGCCATGCTTCTTTTGTATCCTGACCGCATTGAATGAAATTAGCGGGATCAAAAATCGC
>CACXGM010000014.1 GCA_902767075.1 uncultured Lachnospiraceae bacterium | reverse complement strand
TTGCGAAGGAAAGAAGCCCTCAAGCATCTTCCTGCGATCATTTGGATCGTAGAGAGTTTCGCATATACCTGCTTTAACTGGTTTATAGGAAAGACCGGTTATGAGGGCTTAAAACTCTTCATACCGGTCATGATGATTGTCGGAGCTATCTATTATTTTAAAAAAAGTAAGAAGGACAAAGAATCTGAGATGCTCCCGGCATTTTTCGGAAGCCTTATAGGATTCTTTGTATTCGTAAACGTCCTGTTTATCAGCAATATGAGCCTGATCTTAAATCTTACATTCCTTAACATCAGCGCACTGTTTTCTCTCGTGATCATCATATATGCTTTGGAAAGATCGGGGGCTTGTAAAACAGCAAAGATCCTGCCCGGAGCCTTTTTACTTATAACTGCTCTCGGAACCGGACTCACGCTTAATTTAAGCCCTATAGGAGCTACTGTGTTTGATCTTTCAAAAGAAGGGGAGATGAAAGAGGGGCCTTCCAGGGGAACAATAGTTTCAAAAGAGATGGCAGAGATCTATGACGATAATTACAGATATTTTGAGGAACTGACAAAGGAACCCAGAAACGTTTTTATCGTGACAAATTACGAGAAGAATGAGTCGCTTACGACTCTCTATATGGTTAATGATTCCAACGTATGTCATTATACGGTAAATTCAACACCCACATACGGGGATCGTGTTCTTGACTACTGGGACCGTTACAGCCGGAAAAAACCTGACTGTGTGATACTTCAGACAGATTCTGCAAGATATGACGATATGGTTTGGATATATGATTCCCTCCTTGCCGGAAATGATGACTTTATTATGAGCGAGAATGGAAAGATCCAGTATTTCATATTACAGAAAGAATCGTAAAGCAAAGACAGGAGATAACAAATGGAAAAGATTACTGAAGAGTTAAAGACTAAATATGAGAATCTTTTGGATTATCTCAAAAAGCAAAAGAGTGTAGCGGTTGCATTTTCTGCGGGGGTGGATTCCACGTTTCTTTTGTATGCTGCACAGCAGGCTCTGGGTGAGAATGCCGTTGCCGTCACGGAAAACTCCTCCTTTTTCCCGAGAAGGGAGTATGATGAGGCCACAGAGTTCTGCAAGAAAATGGGGGTCAGGCATATAGTACTCAGCACTGATATCCTAAAGAATGAAACAGTGGCGGCAAACCCTGTGAACAGGTGCTATTACTGCAAGAAAACTCTGTTTACGCAGATAAAAGAGCTGGCGGAAAAAGAGGGAATCAACGCGGTTGCGGAAGGGTCAAACCTTGATGATAACAAGGATTACAGGCCGGGCCTTAAAGCTATAGAAGAGCTTGGAATCCTCAGTCCCTTGAGAGTGGCGGGTTTTTCTAAGTCAGAGATCCGTACTCTTTCAAAAAACTTTGATCTGCCCACCTGGGATAAGCCCTCCTTTGCCTGCCTTGCAAGCAGGATCCCATACGGAGAGTGGCTTACAGAAAAAAAACTTTCCACGGTGGATAAAGCTGAGCAGATACTTTTAAGAGAAGGCTTTAAACAGTTTCGGGTAAGGCTTCATGAGGGAACTAAACCGGACAGTGTCGGGAAAAGCAGTTCCGAAATTCACGGGAATGAAACTGCAGGAAAACTTAGAAACGATCAAGGCACATATATAGCCCGCATTGAACTAATGCCGGAAGATATGAAGCGATTCCTGGAAGAAGAATTCAGATGCAGGGTATATGATGAGATTAAAAACATCGGCTTTGATTATGTTACACTGGATTTAAAAGGATACCGTACGGGAAGCTTAAATGAAACTTTTGATCTGTAGTAGTGTTTATTTTTATCAAAACTTGTGATATACTTTCTAAAGTGTTGTGCCCTAAAAATCGTAAAACAAGGCACTGAAAGGAGCATCCTCGTTATGGATACAAAGGATACCAAAAAAAAGATAATGCTGTCCGGAATACAGCCAAGCGGAGATCTGCATCTTGGCAACTATCTCGGAGCGATAAAAAACTGGGCCGATCGTGTTAATGAATTTGACTGCTATTATTTTATGGCAGATTTGCATACAATCACCGTAAGACAGGATCCAAAGGAACTGAGAAGACGTTCGATAGAGATGCTTGCCCTTTATATAGCATGCGGACTTGATCCCGAGAAGAATACATTATTTCTTCAGTCCCATGTTCCGGCGCATGCACAGCTCGGATGGGTGCTTGACTGCTATACCATGTTCGGCGAACTCAGCCGTATGACACAGTTCAAGGATAAGTCCGAAAAGCATAAGGACAATATCAATGCGGGACTCTTTACTTATCCTTCTTTGATGGCAGCGGACATTCTGCTCTATCAGCCCCACTATGTACCTGTCGGTGAGGATCAGAAGCAGCATGTTGAGCTTTGCAGAAATATTGCGGAGAGATTCAATAATATCTACGGAGATGTTTTCCGCATTCCCGAGCCCTATATCAGCAAGGTAGGAGCCAGGATCTACGGCCTGAACACTCCCGGAAGCAAGATGTCAAAATCCGATCCTAACGGTTGTGTATTCCTTATGGACAGCCCCGATGATATCCGCCGTAAGTTTAAGCGTGCCGTAACAGATTCCGATATGGAAAGATGCGTACACTTTGACAAGGAAAACAAGCCCGGTGTCGCAAACCTTATGAATATCTATTCCACCATCACCGGAAAGAGTTACGACGAGATCGAGAAGGAGTTCGAAGGACAGGGATACGGAGTATTTAAGCCCGCTGTGGGAGATGCTGTGGTAAATGCCCTGGCACCTATCAGAGAAGAGGCAACCCGCCTTATCGCCGACAAGGCATACCTTGAGGATGTATACAGGAAGGGCGCAGAGAAGGCTTCCTATATCGCAAATAAGACACTTCGTAAGGTATACAAAAAGGTAGGCTTCTACCAGATCTAAAATTTATTATGGAATACAAGCAGACAGGAGATTTCTTCTGTCTGTTTTTACAAGAAGACTGGAACGTAATATGCTTTATATTATCAGACACGGAAAAACCGATTGGAACAATGAGCGCAAACTTCAGGGCAGAACCGATATTCCACTGAATGAAGAGGGTATCGAAATGGCTCGAAGGGCCCGTGACGAATACAGAAATGTTTCCTTTGACATTTGCTATTGTTCACCTCTAAAGCGTGCGAGACAGACCGCGGATATACTTCTGGAGGGAAGGGATATTCCCATTATCACGGATGACAGGCTCCTTGAGATGAGTTTTGGGATCTATGAAGGAATGGCAAACGGTTATGACGATCCGGATCTGTATGTAAGCCGCCTGTTCAGAGATCCTGCAGGCTTCACGGAAAGGCTTGAAGGGGGAGAGAGCCTTGACGACTTGTTTGAGAGAACGGGAGATTTTCTTGAAAGTATTGTCAAACCGCTTTTATCTCAGAATAAAAATGTTCTGATAGTTGGACACGGGGCCATGAATTCCAGTATTGTCAGCCGGATCAGAGGAATGGAGAGAAAAGATTTCTGGGCGGCGGGAATAGAGAATTGCAAGCTGATGGAACTTGGAGACAGGATATGAGTACTTTTTTTATAGCGGATACGCATTTTGGAGATGACAGTATAAGACGTTACGAGAATCGTCCCTTTGCCACGGTCGAGGAGATGGACGGCGCCATTATAAAGAACTGGAATGAAACAGTTTCGGATGAGGATACGGTTTATCTTGTGGGAGATGTGGGAGATGTAAAAAAACTCTCCGGGCTGAATGGAATGATCATTCTCATAAGAGGAAATCATGACAAACTCCCAAGCGAAGAGTATAAAGCCTGCGGGGTGTCCGACGTTTATGATCTGCCGGTTGTATATGAGAATTTCTGGATCCTATCTCATGAGCCCATGTATGTTAACAGAAATGCTCCTTATGCAAATATATTCGGACATATCCACAATAATCCGCAGTACAAAACCGTCAGCGAAAGAAGCTTTTGCGTCAGTGCAGAGCGCATTGGTTTTACACCGATAAGCTTTGAAGAAATCGTTCGCAGAGTGAAGGAAGAGGATGAAAAACGGAGTTCTTGTTAGAGGGTTTTGTTTTTGATATAATTGTCTGTGCAGAGGTTTTGAAAATACTTTTCAAAGGGAGAATGCATATGGGATACGAGAATATGGGGCAGGGAATGCCCGCAGGTTTTGATAAATATAAGATGTTTGACTCCAAAGAGTTCAATGATATAGCTCTGGGACTTTTTAAGATGGCTGTTGACAGTTATATCTTCGGAGAAGAAAAAGACAGATCTCAATCCGCAGCGTTTATAAAGGACGGACTGGTGGAAAATATGAAGCATATCCTGGAGAAAACTTCTTCACGTGATGCGGAATATTATAATGAACTTCTTTGATAAAAAAATATTGACAAATAAAATTTGAAAACATATACTTTATACGTTCAAAGGCAAAGGCGTCTTAACCATAGGTTAAGGCGCCCCTTTTTTGCGGTAAGATACGGAGGTTTGATATGTCGGTAAAATATGTATTTGTAACAGGCGGAGTTGTATCTGGACTTGGAAAGGGAATCACTGCGGCATCTTTGGGAAGACTTCTGAAGGCAAGAGGCCTTAAGGTAGCAGCTCAGAAGCTTGATCCGTATATAAATGTGGACCCCGGAACAATGAGTCCCTATCAGCACGGAGAGGTTTTTGTTACGGATGACGGAGCGGAGACGGACCTTGACCTGGGTCATTACGAAAGATTTATCGATGAAAACCTCAATAAGTATTCCAATCTTACCAGCGGTAAGGTGTACTGGAATGTTTTGAACAAAGAGCGCAGGGGAGAGTATCTGGGCTCTACTGTTCAGGTCATTCCCCATATCACAAATGAGATCAAAGAGTTTGTTTATAAAGTGGGAAAAGAGACCGATGCGGATGTGGTCATCACCGAGATCGGAGGAACCATTGGTGATATCGAGTCCCAGCCCTTCATAGAAGCTGCTAGGCAGATATCACTGGAAGTGGGCAAGGAGAACAGCCTGTTTATACATGTGACTCTGGTTCCATATCTTCACGGATCGGATGAGCATAAATCAAAGCCTACCCAGCATTCCGTCAAGGAACTGCAGGGGATGGGAATACATCCCAATGTTATCGTGCTACGCTGCGATGAGCCTCTGGAGGAATCAATCTTTAAAAAGATATCCATGTTCTGTAATGTCAAGGAAGATTGCGTCATAGAAAACCGCACTCTTCCCAGCCTCTATGAAGCGCCGCTGATGCTGGAAAAGGCTCACCTTGCGGACGTAGTCTGCAGAGAACTGGGAATAGACGCAAAGGCTCCGGATCTTGCTGAGTGGGAGAGGATGGTCAGTCTCATAAAAAATGCCAAGACAGAAGTTCGTGTTGGTATCGTCGGAAAATATGTGCAGCTTCATGACGCATATCTGTCCATCGTGGAGGCCCTTGCTCACGCAGGATTCCACCATGGAGTAAAGGTCAGGATAGAATGGATAGATTCCGAGACCTTGAATGTGGAAAACAGAGCGCAGATCCTTGGTGGTCTTGACGGTATCCTTGTGCCCGGCGGTTTCGGAGACCGTGGTATTGAAGGCATGATCGTCGCCGCACGATATGCAAGAGAGACAAAGACTCCCTATTTCGGAATCTGTCTCGGTATGCAGATCGCAGTCATAGAATTTGCAAGACACGTGGCAAATATTTCAGATGCAAACTCCGGCGAGTTTGATGAACTCTGCAAAAATAAAGTCATCGACTTTATGCCGGGACAGTCGGAAGACATTGCAAAGGGTGGTACGCTCCGTCTCGGAAGCTATCCCTGCAAGATCACTCAGGGTACACTTATGGAGAGATGTTATGAGAATACTTCCTGTGACGAGAGACATCGTCACCGTTATGAGTTCAATAATGATTACAGGGAAATACTGACTTCAAAGGGACTGGTGATCTGTGGACTTTCACCTGATGAAAGGCTGGTTGAGGCTGTCGAACTGGATGACCATCCCTTTATGATCGGTGTACAGTTCCATCCCGAATTCAAGTCCCGTCCCAACAAACCTCACCCGATATTTATGGGATTTGTTGAGGCTGCTATGAACAGGTGACCCTGAGTTTGAGGATAGTATTCATCAAATAGCTTCAAGGGTAAAAATGTTCTGATTTTTTTTAAAAAAGTGGTTGACAAATAAATAGCGACCACGTATACTTGTATACAATTCAAGGCAAAGGCGTCTTAACCAATGGTTAGGGCGCCCTTTTTTTGGAAAGTTTTATTTCAGACTTCCGATGGCCTTGATATGTTAAAACCTTAAAGTGAATCATATATTTAAAAGGCGATGCAAAGGGGCATCAAGTGCACAATGTCCCTGCGTATCGCCTTTTTTACTTCATGAGAATCCAAATCACATTAAGGTATATCAGGAGGAAAAAGATTATGAGTGATGTTCTTGGTTTGATCGACGAAAAAGTCTTTGGCGTCTGGTTTCTGATAGGCGCCGCATTGGTATTTTGGATGCAGGCCGGCTTTGCGATGTGCGAGGCAGGCTTCACCAGAGCAAAGAATACAGGAAACATCATTATGAAGAATTTGATGGATTTCTGTATAGGTACAGTAGTATTCATCCTTATAGGCTTTGGTCTTTTACTTGGCGAAGATGTTCTGGGAATCATCGGAAAGCCTGGATTTGATATCTTCACCGGGTATGCGAATTTCGATTGGTCAAACTTTGTATTTAACCTTGTGTTCTGTGCGACTACAGCTACCATCGTTTCAGGATCCATGGCAGAGAGAACTAAGTTCCTTTCATACTGCATCTATTCAGCAGTTATCTCAGCTGTCATTTATCCTATCGAGGCTCACTGGACCTGGGGCGGCGGCTGGCTTTCACAGATCGGCTTCCACGATTTCGCAGGTTCCACTTGTATCCACATGGTAGGCGGTATCTCAGCACTTATCGGAGCAGCAATCTTAGGACCCAGGATCGGTAAATTCGTTAAGGACAAGAACGGAAAAGTTACAAAGGTCAATGCTTTCCCCGGACACAATCTCACCGCAGCAGCACTTGGTGTATTTATCCTGTGGCTCGGATGGTACGGATTCAACGGTGCAGCTTGTACTTCACTTCAGCAGCTCGGTTCCGTATTTGTTACCACCACCATCGCACCTGCTCTTGCAACTGTAACATGTATGATCTTCACCTGGATCAAGTATGGTAAGCCCGATGTTTCAATGTGCTTAAACGCATCACTTGCAGGTCTTGTAGCCATCACCGCTCCCTGCGATGTTGTTGATGCACTCGGAGCTTCCATTATCGGTATTGTAGCAGGACTACTTGTTTGCTTCGGCGTATGGTTCCTTGATTACAAGCTTCATGTTGACGATCCCGTCGGTGCAGTTTCAGTTCACTGCTTAAACGGTATCTGGGGTACATTGGCAGTTGGTCTTTTCGCAACAAATACCGCTCCCGGATATTCACTTGCAGACAGTGCGGGTAACGAGCTGGTAGGCCTTTTTTACGGCGGCGGACTTAAGCTTTTAGGTATTCAGGGAATCGGCTTTGCAGCAACAGCAGCATGGACCGCAGTTACCATTACCATCGCCTTCTTCGCGATCAAGAAGATATTTGGTCTCAGAGTTTCTGAGGAGGAGGAGATCACCGGTCTTGATGCAACCGAGCACGGCCTTGCATCAGCTTACTCAGGATTCGCTATCATGGACGTTTCCAATACTCTTGAGATGAGCGTAAACGAAAACACCGATCTCGGCGCAAGAAATTATCAGGAAGCTACCAAGGCACAGCGTGATGCCGCAGTTCCTGTTATGAGAGCAGCAGAGCGTATTGATACCGGTATTCACAAGGTTGTTATCATTGCTAAGCTCGCAAGATATGATGCCCTTCGTAAGGCCATGAATGATCTGGGTGTGACCGGAATGACAGTTACCCAGGTAATGGGCTGCGGTATCCAGAAGGGTGCCGGAGAGTACTACAGAGGAGTTGAGACTGATGCAACCCTTCTTCCAAAGGTAAAGGTCGAAGTCGTTGTCAGCAAGATCCCTGTTGAGAATGTCATTGAAGCAGCTAAGAAAACACTTTACACCGGTCATATCGGTGACGGAAAAATCTTTGTTTACAGCGTAGACAAGGTCGTAAAGATCAGAACCGGCGAAGAAGACTTCCTCGCACTGCAGGATGTGGAGTGACCCAAGATTTGCGGTAGAAAGCTTTCGAAACTGCTTGCAGTAAGAGAAAGCTTTCTATCAGCAAATCGGAACGAACATGAGGAAGTAGCAAATTGCTGTTAGGCAATTTAGCGGATTCCGAATGGTCGTAGGATTGCGTAAGCCGTGAAACGGCGTGCAATCCGCGGGGTAATATAAAAAACTGAAAGAAAGGTCGTGAACATATAAATGTGCGCCATATTAACATACACCGGCGATGTGAGTGAGCAGCTTTTTAAAGAGATGCTCCTTAAGATGAAGGATAGAGGTCCGGACATGGACCGCATCATGAAGGTATATAAAAAGGACGGCTCAAATAATAATAACGATAATAACGTAGCCGGCTTAATGGGATTCAACCGTCTCTCCATCATGGGACCGAATCCTTCCGGAATGCAGCCTTTCATCCACAATAATAATATGGCGATCTGTAATGGAGAACTCTATGGATTCGAATTCCTAAAGGCCTATCTTAAGTCTTTGGGTGAGAGCTTCGAGAGTGAGAGCGACTGCGAAATACTACTCCCGCTTTATGAAAAGCTGGGGACCGCAGTTTTCTCATTTCTCGATGCGGAATTTGCCTGTGTGATCTATGATGCGGAAAAAGATGATTTCATCGCCGCCCGTGATCCCATAGGAATCCGTCCTCTCTATTACGGATATGACGAAAAAGGCAATATTATTTTTGCATCGGAGCCCTCTGCAATAGAAGGAATTTCAGGAGAGATAAAGGCATTCCCTCCCGGACACTTTTATGCAGAAGGTAAATTCGTCCGTTACAGGGACATGACAGAAGTAAAAACTGTCACCGGAACAATAGTCGCGAAAGATGAAGCCCTCAGAGAAAAGGTCATGGAGGAAATCTCTTTAAACATTCATGACAAGCTTATAAACGGAGTGGACAAGAGACTTTCGGCGGATGTTCCCGTAGGCTTTTTGCTTTCCGGCGGACTTGATTCATCACTGGTGTGTGGCATTGCTGCGGCAAAGCTTAAAAAGCCCATTGAAACCTTTGCCATCGGAATGGATATTGACGCCATCGATCTTAAATATGCAAGGATCGTAGCAGACTATATCGGAAGCAATCACCACGAAGTGATTATCACAAAGAAAGATGTGATCGATGCGCTGGAGCCTGTTATCAAGGCTCTGGGAACATACGATATTACCACGATACGCGCCTCCATCGGAATGTACCTTCTCTGTAAATGGATAAGAGCCAACACAGACATCAGAGTGGTTCTGACCGGAGAGATATCTGATGAACTCTTTGGATATAAATACACCGACTTCGCACCGAGTGCGGAGGCTTTCCAGGAGGAGGCAGCAAAGAGGATCAGAGAACTTCATATGTATGATGTCCTCAGAGCGGACAGATGCATCAGTGCAAACTCTCTTGAAGCGAGAGTACCCTTCGGTGATCTTGATTTTGTAAGCTACGTAATGAGCATTGATCCCGAGAGAAAGCTTAATACCTATGGGATCGGAAAATACCTATTAAGGCATGCGTTTGAGAAGGATGAGTTCATTCCGAGAGAGATATTGATGAGAGAAAAGGCTGCATTTTCAGATGCGGTGGGACATTCTCTCAGGGATGATCTTATTGAGTTTGCAGATTCACAGTACACTGATGCGGAGTATGAAGAAGGTATCAAAAAGTATTCACACGCAAGACCTTTTACAAAGGAATCGCTTCTTTATCGTGATATTTTCGAGAAGTATTATCCCGGGCAGTCAGAGATGGTAGTGGACTTCTGGATGCCCAATAAAGAGTGGGAAGGATGCAATGTAAATGATCCCTCCGCACGAGTTCTCAGTAACTATGGGGCTTCCGGGCAGTAGTAAATGTCCCGGTGACGCTGTCCCAAGCGAACATGCATTTTTCCTTAGGACTCTGATTACGGAAAAATGCATGTTCACTCGCGACAGCTGTGATGGATATATTTGACAATGATTAAGTGCATGCCAGCATCTGAACACAAATGTATGCTGAGTGCAATATGTCCGAGGCCGGCACTTGACGAATACGAGCTATAGCGAAGTATGAGTCTAGTACCGCTGCTACGAGGACGCTATAGCCGAGAGGCGGTGCTCGAAGCATACACTTGTGTGAGGATGCGTAACTAAGTTACTCAATAGATTGTATAAATGATATAGATAAGAATACTTCAGGAGGAAAACACAATGGAAAAAGGACAGCAGGTTACGGACATTTACGGACAACTTGTTTTTAACGACAGGGTGATGCGCGAGCGTCTCCCCAAGGACGTGTACAAAGCAGTACATAAAACTATAGAGAACGGCACACATCTTGAACTGGATGTGGCAAACGCGGTGGCAGCTGCAATGAAAGAGTGGGCGGTAGAACACGGAGCAACCCACTTCACTCACTGGTTCCAGCCCATGACGGGGCTTACAGCAGAAAAGCACGACAGCTTCCTTTCACCGGAAGGCGACGGAAGCGTGATAATGGATTTCTCCGGAAAAGAGCTTGTAAAGGGCGAGCCCGATGCTTCCAGTTTTCCCTCGGGAGGACTAAGAGCAACCTTTGAAGCCAGGGGCTATACAGCATGGGATCCTTCTTCTCCTGCATTCATTAAAGACGGATCCCTGTATATACCCACTGCTTTCTGCTCTTACGGCGGAGAAGCACTGGACAAGAAGACACCCCTTCTTCGCTCCATGGAGGCTCTTTCCAAAGAGGCTGTCAAGGTGCTTGGATTACTCGGATATGAGGATGTGACCAGAGTTACCGCAACCATTGGTTCGGAACAGGAATACTTCCTTATCGACAAGGATCTTTACATGCAGAGAAAGGATCTTCTTCTTTGCGGCAGAACTCTTATGGGTGCTCCCGCTCCCAAGGGTCAGGAGATGGAAGATCATTACTTTGGAGTGTTAAAGCCGAAGGTATCCGCATTTATGCATGATCTGGATGAAGAACTCTGGAAGCTGGGTGTTCCCGCAAAGACAAAGCACAATGAAGTGGCGCCCTCACAGCATGAGCTGGCTCCTGTTTTTGAGACTGCAAATGTGGCGGTGGATCACAACCAGCTCACCATGGAAGTGATGAAAAAGGTTGCGGACAAGAGAGGCTTTGCATGTCTTCTTCACGAGAAGCCCTTCGCAGGGGTAAACGGCTCCGGTAAACACAACAACTGGTCCATCCAGACCAACACCGGAATAAACCTTCTCGATCCCGGAAAACATCCCGCAGAGAATGTCAGATTCCTGGTATTCCTCATGGCAGTGATCTCTGCAGTAGATGAGTATGCGGATATCCTCAGAGTCTCCGTAGCTTCACCCGGAAACGATCACAGACTGGGAGCAAACGAGGCTCCTCCGGCTATCATCTCGATCTTCGTAGGTGAGGAACTTCAGGAGGTTCTGGAATCACTTGAAGAGGACAGAGCGTTCAATGGCAAGGGTAAGACCCAGATGGAGATGGGTGCCGATGTCCTTCCTCATATCACCAGGGATACCACTGATAGAAACCGTACATCACCTTTTGCATTTACCGGTAATAAATTTGAGTTCCGTATGCCCGGTTCCGCAATCTCCGTGGCAAATGCAAATATCGTTTTAAATACCGCTGTTGCGGAAGCACTTGAGAGAATATACGAAGCACTTAAGGATGTATCCGCAGAGGAGCTTGACACCAGGATCCATGAGCTGTTAAAGAAGCTTCTTTCAGAGCATAAAAAGGTAGTATTCAACGGAAACGGATATACCGATGAGTGGGTAGCGGAAGCAGAAAAGAGAGGCCTTGATAACCTTAAGAGTCTTCCCGCTGCAATGCCCAGATGGATCTCAGAAAAGAGCATCGATCTCTTCACAAGACATAAGATCTTCACAAAGGAAGAGATCTATTCAAGATACGAGATACAGCTGGAGAACTATTCAAAGACCATTCATATCGAGTCCCTCACTCTTCAGGAAATGGTGAGAAAGGACTTTATGGACGGTCTCATCAGTTACCAGACAGCAGTGGCAGAGGAAGCAGGAAAGAAGAAGGTGCTTCTTCCCGATGCAACCTGTGCTCTGGAGACTCATATCGCATCAAAGCTTGACTGTCTGTCATCCAAGATCCTCAAGGCACTTGATAAGCTCACGGAGGATACTCAGATCGCAGAAAAGAAGACGGATGCACTGGAGACGGCAAGCTTCTACCAGGAAACCGTACTTGGAGATATGGAAGTTCTCAGATCCTATGTTGATATTGCAGAGAGCATGATCCCTGAAAGCTATCTGCCTTATCCTACATACGGGGAGATGCTTTTCTCGTTAAGATAATTAGTTTTACAAATAAATAACCGTTGGTTATCAAAGGTATGGGAACGAAAATGGGTAATTTAAAGGAATACGATCAGTTACTGAATTTTGATCTGGAGCGCGACGCATGCGGTATAGGCATGATAGTAAACATCGACGGAAAAAGGGATTACCGTGTGCTTGACGATGCGCTTACCATAGTTGAAAAGCTTGAGCACCGCGCCGGAAAAGATGCGACAGGTCAGGTCGGAGACGGCGTGGGAATCCTCCTTCAGATTTCTCACAGCTTTTTCAAAAAAAGTGCAAAGGCAGCAGGCATCCGGATAGGTGAACGGGGAGATTACGGAATCGGAATGTTCTTTCTGCCCCAGGACAAATTAAAGAGGACCTTCGCTAAACGCATGCTTGAAGTGATACTTGAAAAAGAGGGTCTTCCTTTCTTGGGATGGAGGGAGGTTCCGGTTCAGCCCGGGATCCTTGGCGAGACTGCTGTCAGCTGTATGCCTTATATCGCTCAGTGTTTTGTTGGCAGACCCGAAGGCTGCGAGCCCGGATTTGATTTCGACAGAAAACTGTATGTGGTCAGACGTGAGTTCGAACAGAGCTCAGAGGATACTTATATTTGCTCATTTTCTTCCCGAACCATTGTTTACAAGGGAATGTTTCTTGTAGGACAGCTCAGAGCTTTCTACGATGATCTTAGGAGCAGGGATTATACAACTGCCATCGCACTTGTACACTCCAGATTCTCCACCAATACCACACCTTCATGGAATCGTGCACATCCTTACAGGATGATTGCCCACAATGGTGAGATAAACACCATCAGAGGTAATGCGGACCGTATGATGGCCCGTCAGGAAACCATGACTCCCGCATTCGAAGAAAAGGATGCATCAAAGATCTTCCCCGTTATCTCCAATTCCGGATCCGATTCGGCAATGCTTGATAACACTCTTGAATTCCTGTATATGAACGGAATGGATCTTCCTCTTGCAATGATGATAGCTATTCCCGAGCCTTGGAAGAACAACGGCTTCATGAAGCAGGAGAGAAAAGATTTCTATCACTACTATGCAACTATGATGGAGCCCTGGGACGGCCCTGCCGCTATCCTCTTCACCGACGGTGAGGTTGTGGGAGCGACTCTCGACCGTAACGGACTTCGTCCTTCAAGATACTATGTAACCGATGACGGCAGACTTATCTTAAGCTCCGAGGTTGGCGTGCTTGATATTCCTGCGGAGCATATCGTAAAGAAATCAAGACTTTCACCCGGAAGGATCCTTCTTGTTGATACCAAGCAGAAGAGGATCATTTCCGACGAAGAGTGCAAAGAATATTACGCTACCAAAAAGCCCTACGGTGAGTGGCTGGACCAGAATCTTCTTAAGCTGAAGAATCTGTCCATACCCAATCACAAGGTTCCTGTACACGATCAGGAACTTAGGGACAAGCTTTATAAAGTGTTCGGATACACCTATGAGGACGTTAAGGAGCAGGTGCTTCCTATGGCCGAAAACGGCGTTGAACCCACAGCTTCGATGGGACACGACGTTCCTCTTGCCATGCTCTCAAACATGCATCCTCCGCTCTTCCATTATTTCAAGCAGCAGTTTGCACAGGTTACCAATCCTCCCATCGACTCCCTTCGCGAGAAGGTGGTTACGGACACTACGGTGTACATCGGATCCGACGGTGACCTTTTAAAGGAACAGAGCGGAAACTGCCGTGTGCTTGAGATAGAACATCCCATTCTGACCGGTGTTGATCTGATGAAGATCAAAAAGCTGGACAGACCGGGATTCAAACCCGAAGTGGTATCACTTCTTTACTACAAGAATACTTCCCTTGAAAAAGCGCTGGAGCAGCTGAATGTAGCTGTGGACAGAGCGGCTCTTCAGGGCAAAAATATAATCATTTTATCAGATAGAGGAGTGGACGAGAATCATGTTCCCATTCCTTCTCTCCTGGCTGTTTCTTCAGTGGAGCAGCACTTGGTAAGAACCAGAAAACGTACCGCCATCGCACTTATCCTTGAGAGCGGCGAAGTAAGGGATGTTCATCAGACCGCAGCACTTATGGGCTTTGGTGTACGTGCCCTTCACCCTTATCTTGCACACGAGTGCATCGGCGAACTCATCGAAGCCGGCCTTTTGGACAAGGACTACACCACAGCAGTTGACGACTACAACAAGGCGCTTCTGGGAGGCGTTGTAAAGATCGCGGCAAAGATGGGTATTTCCACCCTTCAGTCCTATCAGTCCGCAAGGATCTTCGAGGCCGTAGGTCTTTCAAAAGAACTGATAGACCGCTATTTCACAGGCACCGTTTGTCACGTAGGGGGAATCGGCATCAAGGAACTTCAGGAGGACGTCACCTACAGACATGATAAGGCCTTCGATCCCCTGGGACTTCCCGTGGACGAGAGACTTGATTCCATCGGATTCCACGGCTTAAGAAGCGGTGCGGATAAGGAAGATCACCTTTACAGTCCTGAGATAATCGTTACCCTCCAGCAGGCTGTAAGGAGCGGAGAATACGACAAGTTCCGTGTTTATGCAGAAATGGTTGATGACGAAAAGCATCCTCATACATTAAGGAGCCTTTTTGACATCGAGCCCGCAGGTGAAGCCGTTCCAATTGATGAAGTGGAGAGTGTAGAGTCCATCGTTAAGCGTTTCCAGACAGGAGCCATGTCCTACGGATCCCTTTCCCAGGAGGCTCATGAAACTCTGGCCATTGCCATGAACCGTCTTGGCGGTAAATCCAATACCGGTGAGGGCGGAGAGTTATCCGAGCGTTTTGGAACGGAAAAGAACAGTGCGGTAAAGCAGGTGGCATCCGGAAGATTCGGTGTTACCAGCGAATATCTTAACAGTGCAAAAGAAATACAGATCAAGATGGCACAGGGTGCAAAGCCCGGCGAAGGCGGACACCTTCCCGGAAAGAAAGTTTACCCCTGGGTTGCAAAAACAAGATTTTCAACTCCCGGTGTATCCCTTATCTCACCTCCGCCCCATCATGATATCTATTCCATAGAAGACCTTGCACAGCTTATTTACGATTTAAAGAATGCTAACAGAAATGCAAGGATCTCCGTTAAGCTTGTATCGGAGGCAGGTGTCGGCACCATTGCCAGCGGTGTTGCAAAGGCCGGTGCGGATGTTATCTTGATTTCCGGATATGACGGAGGAACAGGTGCAGCGCCCATTTCCTCCATCCATCACGCAGGACTTCCCTGGGAGGTGGGACTTGCGGAAGCTCATGCATGTCTGGTAGAAAACGGACTGAGAGACAGAGTTATCCTGGAGACCGACGGTAAGCTAATGAGCGGCAGAGACGTGGCTATAGCAGCCCTTCTGGGTGCAGAGGAATTCGGATTCGCAACAGCTCCCCTTGTATGTATGGGATGTATGATGATGAGAGTCTGCTCCAAGGATACATGCCCTGCAGGAATAGCTACACAGAACGCAGAACTCAGAAAGCGTTTTGCAGGTCAGCCGGAGCAGGTAATGAACTTCATGCTCTTCATTGCAAGGCAGCTTCGTGAGATCATGGCTTCCCTTGGATTTAGGAGCATAGACGAGATGGTTGGAAGAAGCGACCTTCTCAGAAAGAAAAAGAGCCATGCATCCGACAGAGCAGGAGTTATCGATCTTTCATATATCCTTTCTCAGAAAGCACTTAAGAAGGACGAGGACGGAAAGATCTTTAGCGTTCATTTCGAGGGAGAAAGAGAAGATCCCTTGGGTCTTAACAAGACAAAGGATGTTAAAGAACTTCTTCCTGCATTTGCAGATGTTCTGAAGAAGAAAAAGGTTACTCCCGCAAGCGTATCCGTTATGGTCAGCAGCACGGACAGAAGCTTTGGTACCATCCTCGGAAGCGAAGTGACCAAAGCCTGCGGAAATTCTCTTGCTGACGACACCCTTACCATTAACGCGGAAGGCGGCGGAGGACAGTCCTTCGGTGCATTCCTTCCAAAGGGAATCACCATCAGACTTTCCGGTGATGCAAACGACGGATTCGGAAAGGGATTGTCCGGAGGAAAGCTTATTGTTACACCTCCCGAAGGATCTTCATTTAAGGCTGATGAAAATGTGATCGTCGGTAATGTTGCCCTCTATGGTGCAACCAGCGGAAAGGCATATTTCAGAGGCGTCGCAGGTGAAAGATTCTGTGTAAGAAACTCCGGTGCCACAGCAGTCGCAGAGGGCTGCGGTGATCACGGACTTGAGTATATGACCGGCGGAAGAGCGGTTATCCTGGGTATGACCGGTAAGAACTTTGCGGCAGGTATGAGCGGCGGTATCGCCTATGTTCTGGACAAGGAGCATACACTTTATCTTCGCACAAACAAGGACATGGTTTCTCTTACCGAAGTTACCGAAAAGTACGATGTTATGGAACTTAAGGATATCCTTACGGATTATGTCAAGGAGACCGGATCCGAACTGGGTAAAGATGTACTTGATCACTTTGATGAAATATTGCCCGATTTCAAAAAGGTAGTTCCCAATGATTATCACAGGATGCAGTCTTTGATAGGACATTTCGAGGAACAGGGAATACCCCACGAAAAAGCTGTATTGGAAGCGTTTGAGGAGATGTGTAAAAATGGGTAAGCTCACAGGTTTTTTGGAAGTAGAAAGAAAAGAAAACTCCAAGGTCTCTCCGCAAAAGAGACTGGAAAACTTTGATGAATTCTATATTGCACTTTCCCAAAAGGAAAGGCTTGCACAGGCATCCAAGTGTATGAACTGCGGAGTTCCCTTTTGCCAGTCCGCAATGAAACTTTCCGGAATGGTAGTGGGATGTCCTCTTCACAATCTCATTCCGGAGTGGAACGACGAGCTGTACAAAGGGCATGATAAACATGCCTTTGAAAGACTGTTAAAGACCAACAATTTCCCGGAGTTTACCGGAAGAGT
>CACXGM010000013.1 GCA_902767075.1 uncultured Lachnospiraceae bacterium | reverse complement strand
TATGGATGCGACCGGTGCGCAGATGAATAATGCAAGCTAAAGCTTGCGCGCACCGGCGCGCAAAGAGTCGCAAGCGACTCTTTGTTCACCTTATTGTCAGTTCTTTTTCTCTTTAAAAAAGGGGAGGATTGTGGTAAAATATCGAAGACAATGGGCTAATTATGTAATTTGGACGGAAATGTTGAAATGCTAAAGACTGAATATAATGAAGTAATCAATTTAAAATCCCTTCACAAGCTGCAGGAAGAATACAGCCGTGTTGCCGGAGTGGCTTCCGTATGTGTGGACATGAAGGGTGAAGTTATAGGCTTCGGAGGTATGCTTCCCGGCATCACCGATGATGAAGGATGGGAAAAAGAATTTGTGGAGCTGGATGTTGTCAGGGACCTGTACAACGCAGTCAGCGGAGATTCCATCGAAGACATACAGACCATCAGACTGGGAGAGGATGGATCCGATGATTGCTATTGGCTTGCGGCGGTAGCTATAAGGATCGAGTCACAGGTTGTATCGGTGTGGCTCATCGTGGGCCCCGGATCACTTTCGGAGAGAGAATTCCTGGACAGGACGGATATGCTCAGAGACACCTGCAGTATGATCTATGCCGGCAGACTCAATCTCATTGATGCCGAGATCAGGAACATGAAGCAAAAGGATGCGGAGATCAGCCAGAACCTTGTCAACAGGGCATACAGAGGCGGTGCACGTCTGATGAATCTGGTGGACAGTAAAGCTCCTACTGAGACTGTTTTCCAGCTTTGGCTAGAAACCACTGCCGAGTATCTGGGAGTGGATGCGGCAGCCATATACAGATTTGACGGCAAGGGTCCTTCCGCAGATGTTCTTGCAGAGATGAGAAAGCAGGAAATGATGCCTCCGGAAGTGGAACAGAAGCTCATTGAAAAGGCCAGAGAATCCTTTAACAGAGAGACCCCTGTGATACTTTCTTCCGATGCCATCACGGCAGAGGAAAACCCGGAGTTCTACAAGGCACACATCACATCACTTATCATCATGCCGGTTATCCTCAAAAATGACGGATCCGGAAATATCATTACCGTATTCAGAAACTATTACGGCACCAGAGAATGGATCAATGAGGAGATCAAATTCGTATCCGATTCGGTGAGACTCATACAGAGTATCGTCATGACCAGGATCAACAGAAATTCTCTTGCAGGCTCCTTCAGAGCCCTGGAGGATATTCTGAACAATATCGGTGTGTGCTTTTATCTGACCAGAAGAAGCGACGGAAAAGTTATATTTGTCAACAAGATGCTTCTGGAGACCTTTGAGAAAGAGTGGAAGGACGGAAGACTCCAGTCCATGATAATCGACGGCATGAGCCGCGTGGAGCACGAAGAGACGGGACTTGAGATCTTCAATTCACGCCTTGACCGCTGGTATGAGGTCAGTTCAAAGCAGATAGAATGGATGGATGGCAGCGAAGCAAATCTGTTTTCCCTCTATGATATAACGGACAGAAAGATACATCAGAGTAAGATAGAGCAGCAGGCATTTACGGATTTCCTCACAGGTCTTTACAACAGAATGTGCTGTGAGAGGGATCTGGCGAGACTTATCGATGAAGTTGAATTAAACGGAACTCACGGTGCCCTGGTTTACCTTGATCTGGATGATTTCAAGCATATAAACGACGGTCTGGGCCACCAGTACGGAGATGTACTTCTCAAATCCATATCCAACGCGATGAGATCCGTTCACGGCGTGGAAAATAATTGCTACCGTATGGGCGGAGATGAATTCGTCATTTTGATCCCTCCCTCTTCATATGATCGTTTTGAGGCCATACTTTCAGATATCAAGGATCTGTTCAGCAAACCTTATTTTTTGAAGGATTCGGAGTATTATTGCACATCCAGTATCGGTGTTGTCACCTTCCCCGACAACGGAAATACAGTACAGGGACTTATCAGAAAAGCAGACATTGCCATGTATGAGGCCAAAAAGAGCGGAAAGAACCGTATGGCCAGATACAGCTCCGAGCAGGATTCCGCCGCAGGCAGAAGACTGGATATGGAAAAGAACATGCGTGATGCTGAGGATACGGATTACAGGGAATTCCAGGTATATTACCAGCCCATCATCGACGTGGAGGACGGACTGGAAGAGTGCGTCGGCGCCGAGGCTCTGGTCAGATGGGACAGCAAGCAGCTGGGCTTTGTGTCCCCTGTTGATTTCATACCGCTGGCCGAGTATCTGGGACTGATCAATCCCATAGGAGACCATGTGCTCAGACAGGCCTGCAGGACTGTAAAGGAATGGAATGACAGGGGCTACGGCTACATGAAGGTAAATGTCAATCTTTCGGTAGTACAGCTTCTTCAGAACAATATTGTTGAGATCGTTGAGGATACTCTTAGAACAACGGGGCTTGATCCCAAAAACCTCACACTGGAGGTGACGGAGAGTCTTGCCATAAACGATATGCAGAGGATGATAGGCATTCTGTCAAAGATCAAAGCCCTCGGTGTATCCATCGCCCTGGACGATTTCGGTACAGGATATTCATCCCTCAATCATATCAGAGAGATACCCTTTGACATCATCAAGGTGGATCAGAGCTTCGTAAAGGATCTGGCGGAGGATGCATACTCACAGGCCTTTGTAAAGATGGTAGCCGAGCTTGCCGAGACCAGAGGGGTAAAGATCTGCGTTGAAGGTATCGAGACACCGGCACAGTACAATGTTGTAAAGAACTTTAAGGTTAAATATATTCAGGGCTTCTATTTTGACAAGCCCCTCCCCCGCAGCGTTTTTGAAGATAAATATCTTAAGTAATAAAGAGGAGAACAATTATGACATCAATGAAGCAGGAACTCAGCACCAATGCCTATCCCGGAAGAGGTATCGTCGTGGGCATCACACCCGACGGAAAGAAAGCGGTAACCGCATACTTCATCATGGGCAGAAGCTCAAACAGCCGTAACCGTGTGTTTGTTACCGAGGGAAAAGGTATCAGGACAGAGGCTTTCGACCCCTCCAAACTGGAGGATCCGAGCCTTATCATCTATGCACCTGTGAGAGTGCTGGGAACGGACACCATAGTAACCAATGGTGATCAGACGGATACCATCTATGACGGAATGAGCAAAGGGGAAACCTTTGAGCAGTCCTTAAGATGCAGAGAGTTTGAGCCCGACGGACCGAACTATACCCCCAGAATCTCAGCAGTCATGCATCTTGCAGAGGGAAAGTTTTCCTACGAGATGTCGATTTTAAAGAGCAATCACGGAGATCCTTCGTCATGCCAGAGATTCACATACAGCTATGAGAATCCCAAGGCCGGAGAAGGTCACTTCATCCACACCTATATGCACGACGGAAATCCCCTTCCCAGCTACGAAGGTGAGCCCACCCTTGTGGAGATCCCCGAGGATATGGAGGAGTTCACCAAGCTTCTCTGGGAGAATCTGAACGAAGAGAATAAGGTGTCCCTGTTTGTCAGATACATAGATATCGCAACGGGAGAGGAAAGCACCGCCATCATCAACAAGAATAAATAAAAGGAAGCCTAAAAAATGAAAGAAATTCAGTTAAAGTACGGATGTAACCCCAATCAGAAACCCTCAAGGATCTACATGGAAGACGGAAGTGAACTTCCCGTTACCGTATTAAACGGACGTCCCGGATATATCAATTTCCTTGATGCCTTCAACGGATGGCAGCTTGTAAAGGAGTTAAAGGAGGCAACAGGGCTTCCCGCAGCCACATCCTTTAAGCATGTTTCACCTGCGGGCGCAGCGGTGGGTCTTCCCTTGAGCGATACTCTTGCAAAGATCTACTGGGTGGATGATCTGGGTGAACTCAGTCCCCTTGCGTGCGCATATGCAAGAGCGAGAGGCGCGGACAGAATGTCATCCTTCGGAGATTTTATCGCACTTTCAGATGTGTGTGATGCAGATACCGCACGCCTTATAAAGAGAGAGGTTTCGGACGGTGTCATTGCTCCCGGATATACCGATGAGGCAATGGAGCTTTTGATGCAGAAAAAGAAGGGCGGATACAATATCCTTCAGATAGATCCCGATTACAAGCCTGCTCAGCTTGAGAAAAAGCAGGTATACGGAATTACCTTTGAACAGGGAAGAAATGAACTTGATACAAGTGCGGGACTTCTGGACAATATCGTTACGGAGAACAAGGAGATCCCTGAGAAGGCTCTTATCGACATGAAGATCTCTCTTATCGTGCTGAAGTATACCCAGTCAAACTCCGTATGCTATGTAAAGGACGGACAGGCTATCGGTATCGGAGCGGGACAGCAGTCCAGGATCCACTGCACCAGACTTGCAGGCAGCAAGGCTGACAATTGGTATCTTCGTCAGTCACCAAAGGTTATGGGACTGCAGTTTGCAGACGGCCTTGGACGTGCCGACAGAGACAATGCAATCGATGTTTATATCGGAGATGAATACGAGGATGTGCTTGCAGAGGGCGTATGGCAGAAGACCTTCAAGGTAAAGCCCGAGGTATTCACAAGAGAAGAAAAGAAGGAATGGCTTAAGGGCATGAAGGATGTAACCATTGGTTCGGATGCTTTCTTCCCCTTCTCAGACAATATCGAGCGTGCTCATAAGAGCGGAGTAAAATACATTGCGCAGCCCGGCGGATCAGTAAGAGATGATGCCGTTATCGAGTGCTGCAACAAGTACGGAATAGTTATGGCCTTTACCGGCATCAGACTTTTCCATCATTAATCGTTAGGAGACTGCCCTTCGGGGCCCTATGCTATGAGACTCAGTGATCTGCTGGTTTACAAGGAAATATGGATACAATGTCATGACAATCCTGATCCGGATACCATCGGGTCCGGGTTTGCATTATACAGTTACTACAGGTCAAAGGGAAAGGATGTTAAGCTTTTTTACAGCGGAAAGAATCCCATATCCAAGACCAATCTTCTGACTATGACTGAGATGCTGGAGATCCCTCTTGAATACATTTCCCCCGACAAGGCCCGGGAGATGAACATCGAGGGACTCCTCCTCACGGTTGACTGCCAGTACGGAGCGGGAAATGTGACTCCCGTCAAGGCAAAGAATATTGCCATAATCGATCATCACCCCATGGAGACGGGTATCGGGCAGAATATCAAGATCTGCCCCGGACTGGGAAGCTGCGCCACACTCGTGTGGCAGATGCTGGTGGAGGAAGATTACCCCGTCAGACAGGACCGGAAGGTGGGAACCGCACTGTATTACGGCCTCTACACCGATACCAACCAGTTCTCGGAGCTTTTTGGATCCGATGATGTGGATATGAGAGATTCCCTTGTCATCGAATCCAGGATCATGCAAAAGCTCCGGAAGAGCAATCTTTCATTAAGAGAGCTTGAGGTGGCGGGCATAGCCATGAAGAACTATTACTATGACAGTGAACACCGCTATGCAATAATCAAAACTCTTCCCTGCGATTCAAATGTCCTGGGACTCATCGCGGACTTTCTGATGCAGGTGGGAGAGATAGATATCTGCGCTGTCTACAATGATGTGGATGACGGATATAAGCTTTCCGTCAGGAGCTGTACATCCGAGATAAATGCAAACGAGCTGGCGGTATACCTTACAAGGGATATCGGAACAGGCGGCGGCCATTACGAAAAGGCCGGAGGATTCATCAGCAAAAAACTGTACCACACAAAATACAGGTCAATGGATCCGGATGAATACTTCAAGATATGTCTGACGGAATACAGAGAATCCTTTGAACTTATCATAGGGTCCGATTACCGGTTCCCCGACGGAAAGGCTCTGAAAAAGTATGTACTTCGTGACAGGCCTTTTATCATCGTGAGGCCGGAGACCATAATCAAACCGGGGTCCACCGTGACCTTAAGATGGGGGAGCCTCGTGCAGGATGTGCAGATAGTCCATGATGAGTACTGGTCCCTTGAAAGAGGCGGATATATACAAAAGTTTTCAAGGAGCACCTTTGGAAAGATCTTAGAGCCCACGCAGGAGGATATACCGGAAAATTACAGCGATGTAAAAGGACTTCCGACCATCAGGAACTGGAGTGACGGAAGGGTCTACTCCATAGCCGGATATGCCATCGTCTGCAGGGCAAAAAGTGAATTGGTCTCAACAGGATACCGGCTTACAAAGAATGTTAAGCTGTTTCCGGATTGGGCATACGGAAAATACATTACGGGCAATATCGGAGATTACCTCTTAAAGAGTGAAGTGGATGGAACGATATATATTGAACCCGGAGAATATTTTGAAATGAATTACAGGGAGAGTACAAATGGCTGAATCAAAACATTTTATTGAGAATTTCATCGACAAGGATCTGGAGGAAGGTGTATACGACCACGTACAGACCCGTTTCCCTCCCGAGCCCAACGGATATCTGCATATAGGACATGCAAAGAGTATTATCTTAAACAGCACAATGGCAAAGGAGTACGGCGGAAAGTTCAACTTAAGATTTGACGACACCAACCCTTCAAAGGAAAAGACAGAGTTTGTCGAGTCCATAAAGGAAGACGTTAAGTGGCTGGGAGCAGACTGGGAGGACAGACTCTTTTTCGCTTCGGACTATTTTGACAGGATGTACGAGTGCGCGGAGAAGCTGATCTTAAAAGGAAAGGCCTACGTATCCGACCTTACCGCCGATGAGATAAAGGAGTACAGAGGCTCATTTACCGAGCCCGGAAAAGATGATCCCCAAAGAGACAGGAGCATCGACGAAAACCTTAAACTCTTCAGGGAAATGAGAGACGGAAAATACGGGGACGGAGAAAAGGTTCTGCGTGCAAAGATCGATATGGCTTCTCCCAATATCAATATGAGAGACCCTGTCATCTACCGTGTTGCCCATATGACTCATCACAATACCGGAGATAAGTGGTGCATCTATCCCATGTACGATTTTGCTCATCCTCTTGAGGATGCTTTTGAGGGAGTAACACACTCATTGTGCACACTTGAGTTCGAGGACCACAGACCTTTGTACGACTGGGTTGTCAGAGAGGTGGGCTTTGAAATGCCTCCCAGACAGATCGAGTTTGCAAAGCTTTATCTTAAAAATGTGGTTACCGGCAAGAGATATATAAAGAAGCTTGTGGAGAGCAAAGTAGTGGACGGATGGGACGATCCCAGACTGGTATCCATCGCTGCTTTGAGACGCAGAGGTTTTACCCCCGAGTCCATCAGAAAGTTCATCGAGATATCCGGTATTTCAAAGTCCCAGGCTGTTGCGGACTATGCGGCTCTCGAGTACTGTATCAGAGAGGACTTAAAGCCCAGCGTTCCCCGTATGATGGCTGTTCTTGATCCCATTAAGCTGGTGATCGATAATTATCCGGAAGGACAGAGCGAGATGCTCACCGTGCCCAACAATCAGGAAAATGAAGCTCTTGGCAGCAGACAGATCCCTTTTGGCCGTGAGCTTTACATAGAGCGTGATGACTTTATGGAGGAGCCTCCAAAGAAGTATTTCAGACTCTTCCCCGGAAATGAAGTCAGGCTTATGAACGCATATTTTGTCACCGCAGTTTCCTGTGAAAAGGATGCTGACGGAAATATAACAGTGGTTCATTGTACCTATGATTCCGAATCAAAGGGCGGCAACTCACCCGACGGACGTAAAGTCAAAGGAACCATTCACTGGGTGGATGCAAAGACTGCTACACCTGTACAGGTCAGACTCTACGAGAATCTTATCGACGAGGAAAAGGCGGACGAGATGGGATCCACCTATGATGAAAACGGTGAGCTTTATCTCAATCCCAATTCCCTTACCGTATGTGAGGCCTATGTTGAGCCCGCTCTTAAGGAGGCAAAGGCGTACGATCGCTTCCAGTTTGTAAGACAGGGATTCTTCTGCGCCGACTACAAGGATTCAAAGGAAGGAGCACCTGTATTTAACAGGATCGTTTCATTGAAGAGCTCTTTTGTGCTTCCCAAGGAAGTATGATATGATGAATCTGTAAATAGATTTTATTAAGAGGTGAATTAAATGGCAGGATTATTGGACGGACTTGAGAGCCTTGGCCTCGGAAAACTTGAAGGCCTCGATGTCTTTGCGGAAGAAAAGAAAGAAGCTAAGGCCGGGGACGGAGCAGCAGAGGCTCCAAAGGGACCTACCGAGGAAGAACTCATTTACGAAAAGGAATTTGACTGTCCCGTATGTAACAGAAAGTTTACCGCAAAGGTTATGAAGACCGGTAAATCAAAGCTCATCGGAACAGATCCGGATATGAGACCTAAGTATGAGAGCATCGATTCAAACAAGTATGATGTTCTTTTGTGTGACCGCTGCGGCTATGCTGCCCTCACAAGGTATCACGGAAATCTTCTCCCTACTCAGATCAAGCTTATCAGGGAGAACATCAGCGCAAATATCAAGCTGAATAAGTATAACGATCCGGTATACAGCTACGACGAGGCCTTTGAGAGATACAAGATCGCCCTTGCAAATGCGGTGGTCAAGAAATGTAAGCTCAGCGAGAGAGCATTTATCTGCCTGAAGACCGCATGGCTTCTCCGGGGAAAGAGAGAGTATCTCATTGAGCAGAACAAGTGCCCCGAGGATTTAAAGAAATCTCTTGAGAGCCAGGAGATCGAGTACTTAAAGAATGCATATGCGGGATTTTTGGATGCCAGAAGCAAGGAGAATCCTCCCATTGCGGGAATGGATAATGCAACCCTTGATTACCTTCTTGCACAGCTTGCATTCAGATTCGGTGATTACAGCACATCCATGAAGATGGTTGAGACACTTTTGATGTCAAGAGAAAGTGCACGTATCAAGAACAAGGCTCTCGACCTGAAGGAGGCCATCAGGGCTGCCAGAGAGAAAGCCGGAGAATAAAACCTACATATATTTGCAATACAAAAGCGCGGCCTTTATGACCGCGCTTAATCTTTCCGATCAATATAGTTTTGGGTTAGTTATTTGCATCGCTCTCGTCAAAGAACTCTTCAACATTGTCAGATGCATCCTCAGCAGCGCCTTTGACAGCATCCTTTACCTTGCCTGCGGCATCCTTAACAGCGTCCTTTAAGGGAGTGAATGCCTCGCCTGCCTTCTCTGCTACATTGGAAGCTGCTTCCTTTACGGAATTGAGGGAGACATAGCTTCTGTCCTCATCCTCGTCCTCGTCATCCTCGAACTCATCAATGGTGATGGACTGTTTCTTTCTCTGGGTGTAGAAATAAGCGACTGCAGCTGCTACTGCGCCTACGATCACCGTAGCGATAATAACCTTACCGAATTTCTTCATGATAAAACTCCTTTCATATCCACATATTATTTTAGATATTGAACACGCCCAACGGCGCATACATTGATTATAATAAAAAATCAGCCAAAAGAAAAGAACTATTTGCTTGATCTGTAAGGAGCATCAGCGGGGTAGCCGCCCTTTAATTTCTGCATGCCGCGCTGTACCGCATCTTTTGAATTCTTCCAGTCCGCATCCTGATTTTGATAATCAAACTTTTCAACCAGCCAGGATACGTCCTCCTGCAGACGGTCAAAGCTCTCGCGCATAAGGCGTGTCACGGTGCTGTAGAATTCATCTTTTTTGTTTCCGCTGAGCTTATTGTCCGCAGCCTCGCACAGATCACCGAAATGAGGAATGCAGAAGCCCTTGCTCTTTTTTACTTTTTCCACAAAATCAGGATCGTTCTCCCAAAGATAAAAGAAGGTGTCCAGATAGCGTTTGTAGGTTTTCTCGAACTGACCGCAGATGTAGCAGCTCTTTGTGGTCTCCCTGGCCCAGTTTACAAGGGAATTATTGCTCTCGGCTTTCTTTAGCTTATCCATAAGGGACATTTTGCCCGGGCGGAAGGACTTGAATTCTTTATCCATCTCCCGGCGGATCTGCATGTAGTGTGTCTTTAATATCCATCCGTTTCCCAGAGTATTTCCGTAGGTGAACATCTTTTTGAAATGATCCCTGCAGAACCCCTCACTGTCGGTGATGGCCCGCATATCCGCCTCCATATATGATGAGCCGCTTCCCAAAACATAATCCAGCAGATCCTGCTCCACATTCCTCTCTATAAAGCAAAACGGACACTCATCGTCCGCGTTGACCGCATCATTAAGCGGTATCGTATAAAGCTGCTCCTTCATAAACACCTCCCGCACATCTGTATATATTTAGTCTAATGACCCACGGGGACGGAGTCAAGGGGTCATTTTTTATGCTTTATCGGGTAGTGGCCCATGGGGACGGAGTCAAGGGGTCATTTTTTTATACTTTATCAGGGAAGATTTGGGGACCCGCGGAGATGGGATGACCCCTTGACTCCGTCCCCGTGGGCCATTAGACCGCAAGGGAGGGAGGGAAAGATAGTAGAAAGCCCATATGAAATATGCTAGAATAATTTAGATGCACGGTGGTTGAAGTTATCAGAAAAGGAGTTTTTGATGAATACATCAGAGATCGCAGAGAAGATAAAAGCACTTGTTATATCTGCTTTAAAATCTGAGCAGGAAGACAGGGTGTATCTGGCAAAGAATCTTTTACTCAAAGCTTATGATTATACGGGTTGGAGAGTAAGATGGAACTTTATGACAGTACAGGAATGTATGGAAAATGACGCATCAAGAACGAGCTGCCACAACGCTTATATGGATTATCTGAATATGTTCCTCAGAAACGAAGCTAAGTATGGAGACGTACCGGATATATCCGGATCAGACAGAAAGACCATTGGAGATATCGGTAACAAACTGGTATCTGAAATGGCGATATATCAAAGATAATGACCCCCTGACTCCGTCCCCGGGGGTCATTTTTTGACCGAGGGCGGTTTATTGCTCTTAAAGTGTGTATAATGAAATATAAGGGGTCGGAAAAACAGTATATATAGTAAAATAGAATTATGGGAAAATTAAAATTTATCTTCGGGCCTTCGGGGTCCGGCAAAACCACAAAAGTTCATAAGGAGATATTGAAAAGAGCTGCGCAGAATCCAGCGCAGAATTTTCTGGTGATAGTGCCTGATCAGTTTACGATGCAGACACAGCGCGCACTTTCCTCGGGAAGTGAGACGGGCGGTATATTAAATATAGACGTACTGAGTTTCGGGCGTCTTACCCACCGCATCATGACGGAAGTGGGCTGGGAAGAGCTCCCGGTTCTGGACGATACGGGAAAGTGTCTGGTGCTGCAGAGAGTTGCAGGGCGCATTGCGGAAAAGCTTCCGGTTTTGGGGCGCAGGATGGATCGTCAGGGGTACATCCACGAAGTTAAGAGTGTGATCTCTGAGTTTATGCAGTACAGCATCACTCCG
>CACXGM010000012.1 GCA_902767075.1 uncultured Lachnospiraceae bacterium | reverse complement strand
GATAGAGAAAAGGAATACTATCAGGTTTACTACGATGAGGATACCCAGATCGAAGATGGATGCCACATTCACCTCAACGGGATGGATGGAAGAAGATATTCCGAGTATAAGCATCAGATTAAAGATATTTGAGCCCACCACGTTTCCGATGGCAAGTCCTGTCTCACCTTTCCTTGCAGCCACAACAGAGGTCACAAGCTCGGGAAGCGAAGTGCCCACTGCTACGATGGTCAATCCTATAAGGGTCTCCGTCATCCCTGCTGCCCTGGCGATGTACTTTGCACTCTGAACTACAGCCTGTCCTCCGCCCACGATGAGGGCAAGACCCAGGATTATCAGCAGGAAGCATTTCCAATAGGGCTTCTTTGCCTCTTCGGTCTCCGGTTCGGGATGACGCTTTGCATCGATGATGAGATAAACGATATAAGCAACAAAGAGTGCGAGGAGCACCAGTCCCAGCCATCTGTAGACCATTCCGCCCTTTTCGGCCATACCCATTTTGAAGATCTTTCCGCTAAAGAGTGTACCGAAGCTGGTCACAAAGAAGATCAAAACAGTCACGCCGATGGAAATGGGAAAATCTCTCTTTAATACTATCTTGTCCACGGGAACATTGTGGAAGAGAGCACAGGCTCCGAGAACCACCAAAAGATTAAATAGATTGGATCCCACCACATTGCTGAGGGCGATCTCATTGGACCCTGCAATAGCGGCTGAGGTGCTGACTGCCAGCTCCGGTGCGCTGGTGCCCATAGCCACTATGGTAAGTCCGATTATAAGGCTTGGAACTTTAAGATTCCGCGCCAATGCGGCGCTGCCGTCCACAAAGAAATCCGCGCCCTTGATCAGTCCCACAAATCCGGCTATCAACAACAAAACCATTAATACGATCATCTTACACTCCTATTGACCTTTGAGGTCATTTTTATTTTCTCTTGAATCGATGCTGAATGCACCGTATCCGATAGCTCCCTTAGGGCACTTTCCGATACATTCCCCGCACTGGACGCATTCACGATCACAGACTTTTTTTACATCCATTTTGCAGTTCCTCGTGCAGGTTCCGCAGCCGTTACATTTTGTATGATCCACCTTTATTCCGAAAAACGAGATGGGATTAAAAAGCGAATATAAAGCTCCGAGAGGACACAGAAAACGGCAAAATGCCCTGAAACAGAACATACATATCAAAAGTATCAGAGCAAACACGAACACCTTCCAGGAAAAAAGGAATCCCAAAAGAGGCCGGAGCTTCTCGTTTACCGCAATAAGCGGAAACGCTCCTCCTGCGGTACCTGCGGGGCAGATGTATTTACAAAAGCCCGGTTCAAATCTGACTATCGGTATAATTATAACAAATCCCATGAGAATAATGTACTTTAAATATGACAAAATTCTCGTGAATCTGCTTTTCTTAAGTTTCGGTACGGGTATCTTGTAGATAAGCTCCTGAAACAGCCCGAAGGGGCACAAAAAACCACAGATAAAGCGTCCAAACAGCAGGCCGAAAAGTATCAGTGTCCCCAGCACATAAAAGGGAAATTTATACTTTGCGGATACAAGACCGGACTGAAGACTCCCCAAAGGGCAGGACAAAACCGCACCCGGACATGAATAACAGTTAAGTCCCGGTGCGCATATTCCCTTTACCGGGCCCTTATATATCTCCCCTTTGAAAAAACCTGTAATATTACAGTTGTACAGAACCGCCGCAACCAGCTGTGTATATCTTCTTTTGGAGAGAACAAACCATTTTTTTAGATCAGTTACCATTTCTCACCCTATACCTATGCATTCGTTGCAGATCCTGATCGCCTTGTTTTTAACATCTTTAAAGCCACCCTTTGTCACCCCGTAAACCGTCAGTCCGATCCCGGTCAGTAACAAAAAAACGGATAATACTATCATCAGTTTTTTCTTCATGCCCGTTTCCTTATATGTTCTGTCTAAGCCTTGATCTTACGCTGTTTCATCCGGCTTTGATCTTGTTAAAAAATAAACGTTAAAAACTTAACTCAATTTCCTAATACATTATAGCAAAAATTTTTGTAAAGTGTATATCCGGAAGAGATTTTGTGGTATAATAAACAAAAGCTACATTATTGTCTGACTATTTAATATTGTCGGTAATAATGACTGTAAACTAATAAGCCTTAGGCATCTGCCTATAAAGGAAGGAAGATGAAACATGAAGAAAAAGACATTAACAATCACAGCATCACTGTTTCTTGCGGTAGGCGTCCTGATCGCCGTCCTGATCGCCAGCATAGGATTTTTCAGCGGGCAGATCATGGCAACATCAAACGAAGATGAGGATCTCTATTATAACAAACTCTACACCATCAGTTCCGAGCTGATCAATGCTGACAGAGACTTTTATCAGTCAATGCTGGCATCCATTCAGTATCACGACCTTGCTTTTGCAGATTCCGGTGTACCTGCAGAGACGCTCGCCGAGCTTCTCCCCGGCTATTTGGGCGACTACAAGGACAACAAGCAGCAGACACTGGATCGCGTCAATGAAGCTGCAGCCATTGCAGCGACAAACAACGATCTGAACAGGAACACCCTTTTAAATGACAAGAACTTTGAAACTCTTTATAAAGAGTTCACAGAGAACTTTAACATCTGGGACAACTGCTATGATGTCGAGAACAACGTCGGTGATTACACTATTTACATCCAGAATTTCGATTCCGCCAGAGCTTCTCTTTCAGATATGACGGATATCACCGAGAACTGGGCTATTGCCGAAAGAGATGCCCGCAAAGCCGCCATCATCAGCAGGATCATTGTCAGCGCAGTGATCTTCGGTATCATTGCCGTAGCTGTTTTAGTTATCTGCGTTCTCATCATTAACGGAATGCGCAGAAGTGTTAATTACATAGTTAAGTCCGTAGGCGGAATGGCCGGCGGCGACTTTGTAAACACCGTAAAAGCAGAAAGTACCTTCAACGAATTCTTCCAGGTAGAGCTTTCTATGGAGGATATGAGAAACAAGCTTCAGACTTCACTTTTGGATGTTGTATCCTGCGCGGATGATGTAAACCAGAAGGCAAATAATACAAAGAGAAGCATCTCCGATTCGGAAGAAAATACCAACAACATCTCAGTAGCAGTGGGTGAGCTTGCTCAGGGCGCCATGACCATGGCTGAGGATGTTCAGAGCACTGCAGAGATCACCGTAACCATCGGTGAGAGCATCGACAGAGTTCAGTCAGCAGCCTCAAGCAACCTCGAGAGAGTAAGAGCCCTCTATGAAGAGTCCATCAAGCTCCAGAAACAGCTTGCAGATATCCGCAAGGCTGATGAGGAAACCGATGCAAAGGCAGGTCAGGTTGCGGATTCCGTCGGAAAGACCGCTGAAGTTGTGGATGAGATCAGCAAAGCAGCTGAGGGCATCATCTCCATTGCAAGCCAGACCAATCTCTTGGCACTCAACGCATCCATCGAGGCAGCAAGAGCAGGTGAGGCAGGAAGAGGCTTTGCTGTTGTTGCCGATAACATTAAGGGTCTTGCCGAAGAGTCCAATCACATGGCAGGCGAGATCACTAACATGCTCAGCACCATCACTCAGTACTCCAATGAGAACAAGAATCTCACAGCCAGCATAAAGGAAGCTACCACCAACGAAGCATCTGCTCTCGATCAGATGAGCGCAAACTTCGACGAAATGCTCCAGCTTCTGTCAGAGACCGAATCCGGAAACAAGGAGATCTCACAGCTTGTTGAGGATATGACCGATGGCAAGAACAAGATCATGACCTCCGTGGACTCTCTCTCCAGCCTGTCAGAAGAGTATGCAGCATCCACTCAGGAGACCAGCGCTTCAATCACACAGCTCACCTCCAATATGTCCTCTGTTGTTAACGAGGCAGATGAGCTTGGCAGCATCTCCGATAAGTTAAAGGAAAACGTAAACTACTTTAAAGTCTAAAACATAGCGCAGCCTGCTATGTACTATATAGCAGGCTGTATATTCGGTATACAAATACATATAACATATGGCAAGTAACAAGAGCAGGACCTCGGTCCTGCTCTCTTTTTATTACTGATCCATAAATCTTAATACTTCATTTTTGTAACTTTCGTACGCATCGGGCGGTGCTCCCACATATGTCTCGCATACCACTCCGTTCTTGACTATGATGGAGTAGGGGATATAATCCGTGGGATAATACTCAGAGACCGTATAATCGGTGTCATAAGCGATATTGAAGGTGTATCCCATATCATTCACAAAGCCGTCGACGGTGCTCTTATCTTCGCCGCAATTTACACAGACGATATCAAAGTTTTCTATTCCGTCCTCCGCCAGCTGTCCAAGCTCCGGCATCTCTCCGACACAGGGACCGCACCAGGTGGCCCAGAAGTTTATCAAAACCATGCCGCCGTCATGATCCGACAGGGTGAAGTCCTCTCCGTTTGTAAGCGCCACTGTGAAATCGGGAGCGATATCTCCGGGTTCAAGGACCTTTACAGAGCCTGTAGCCTCATTTGCATTTGGTCTGTCCGCAGGATCAAAGGAAAGCTCCACGGTATCGGGAAGTTCTTCCTGCACTGCATCCGAAACTGATGTTACATCCTCGGACTCACCCGTCACATCGCCGGATCCTTCAGGTTCTACCTCTGCTTCAGAGGTTTCAGCGTTCACTTCAGAGTTATCTGCATCTGTATCAGAAATAACCGACTCTGTAACAGTGTTTCCACCCGCTTCATCCTCTTCCTTCTCTTCTTCATATCTTTGATTTACAGGACCCGCCTGCTGATCCACATAGTCCGTCAGTTTTCCACAGCCGGTCAGCATCAGGGCCGATGCAAGGCCTATTGCAACAGCCGCACATAGAGTGTTTGTTTTTCTTTTCATATTACCTCCGCCCCATTTGAGCATTTTCTTTTATTCCGGTATCATTATTATGTACCAAAACAAGCTGCATTATGAATAAAAGTTTACGCAGTTACCCTCCGTCTTTTTACTTTCATATACGCAGGTATCCGCTTTCTTGTAAAGCTCCTCGAAATCCTCTTCGCCATTCTCGCCTCCGAAGAACGCAACACCAACACTTGTAAATATCTTGCTGCCCGCAAGCTCGGGAATGTCAAGACCATTGATCTCGGCAAAGAATCTGTCGATGAGTTCCTTGCCCTTTTCTTTGTCGGTGATATTCTTAGCGACAGCGGAGAATTCATCGCCTCCAAGCCTGAATACTATATTGTCATCTCCAAAGGCATGCTTTAAGCTTCTGGCAACGGATATCAATGCCTTGTCGCCCGCATTATGCCCATAGGTATCATTTACCTCTTTAAACTTATCCAGATCGAAGATGCAGAGCATACCTTTCTCGCCGTTGTCCACGCACTCACGGGCAAGTTTTTCGCCATGTCCTCTGTTGAAGGTTCCGGTCATGATATCGGTCTCGGACATGACTCTCAGAGCATCTCTCTCATTTGCGGACGCCACGATGGCATCAATGTTTTTGAATCCGGCTATGACCTTATCATGTCCCGATTTGGTCACCAGTCTGAGATAGGTGAACTGATAGAAATGGATCTCACCGTTGTCAACAGCTCTGTAACCGTACTCATAAACATCGTTCTGATCCAGCATTTCCTTTACACGGTCAAGTGCCATCATCCTGGTGAGCACTTCCTGATCCTCGATATAAACACGGTCCTTGATATACTGTGCGCAGAAAGGCTCGTAGGGATATGTCCTTTTCGTGGTATCTCCGAATCCTTCGGTAACATATCCGTTCAGTTTGATGATGCTGGCGGTCCTGCCGGGAATATCAATCATGAAAACATTCAGATAATCACGACTCAGGGCCTCAACTATCTCATACTGTTCCTGAAGCTGCAGGTTGTTAATAGTCTCTTCGGTTACGTCCATTGCCAGTCCCACAAGAGAAAGGGGATTTCCGTCTTCACGCCTTCTCACGATACCGACGGAATGAATATATCTCAGTTCCCCGTCCTTTTTATGAGCTCTGTACTCTATGTCAAATTTTTCGTTTTCACAGCTCTTATTGATCGTCTCATGGAAAACCTTTACCACTCTGTCTCGGTCTTCCTCATCAATGGTTTTTATCCAGCTTTCTACCTCGTTGGGGAAGTCATCCTCGCCGGAGTATCCGAGCTTCTTTCTGTATCTGTCGCTCCAGATACAGGAGCTTATATTTCCGCCCTCATCAAAATCCATATAGAACGGTCTCGCACCTAAGATGTCATAAACTGTCTCCATTGCATCCATTTCATGCTCATATTGATGTAAGAGAGCGTTAGTCTCCTCAGCCATCGCAAGATCAGACCCCGTCAGATTGTCAGTATTGTGTAATAATCCGGTTATATCTCTCATAAGTATTCTTCCTAATATTGAATAATAATGTAATTCAAAAACTTTAGATTATATAATGCTCGGAACGACTATCCTGTTTATGTGATCATAATTTCCGCTTATCATTATGCCGTAATCACCGTTATCCCCCTTATATACAACCTCCCCCGGAATATACACCGGCACATTCTCGGATGGGTCATAGAGCATGATCTCCTCACCCATATCCAGTTCTGTCGCCGTATGGATGCTCACACCGGTATATGAAATATTATTCATCTTCACTTTCTCATGATGCTTTTTATTCATCAGCATAAGGTCGGATGAAATATTGTATCTGTAAAACATTCTCTTATCACTCTCACTGACGGTCAGATCCTCGCTTTCAAGTGTGACAGTCTCACTGTTTATCAAAACACCTCTGTTATAGATAAACACATTGTCCGAGGAGAGTTCTTCAAACACAAGACAAAAAAGGTTCCGTCCTGCCATGGTTCCTATATTTGTCTCCTTTAGCTGAACAGTCCTGTAGTTTATGACCTTCGGCTCAACCACCTGAGATACCAGGCTGTCGTCGGAGTCATACCAGTACAGAACAAATATGCCTTTTTTCTCATTGATAAGATCGATAAGTGTCATATCAGAGTCCCCTTTATATAAAATAACGGACTATATAATTATACACAAAATCGTTTCATATATCAACCCTTTGGAAGCCCGACCATTCCTTGATTTCACGCGGTTTGCGGTCCCTTTGAAATATTGCGAAGTTTCCGCAAATATGATAGAATCTATAGGTATGAAGCTACTTTATTTTGATTATTGTGCATTGGTAATTCTCATAGCTCTGCTTTTCACCACCATTCTGCGCGGACTTACAAAAGGCCGCCTTAATAGTTGTTTCATAAATCTCATTGCACTTTCAATAGTATCCACATTTGCAGATATAGCTTCGGTAGCCCTGGACGGGATTCCCACAGTCCCGCTGGCATTAAGATACTGTGCCAACACACTCTATCTTGTTTCCCATAATATGGCAACGCCTCTTTACGTGATCTATCTGATGATCCTGACCGATACGGATTATCGGCTTAAGAAGCTGAACTATGTTCTCTTTGTCACTCCGTTTTTGGTCATCGGTACAGTGGCTGTGATCAACTTCTTTACCGGATGGCTCTTCTATTTCGACGAGAATTTTTCATATACCAGGGGACCTATCTTCCCCATACTGTATGCCTCAGCCTTTATCTACGTGATCGCCATTCTCTATCTGACTTTCAGATACGGTATGTCCTTAGGCTGGCGGACACTGATAGCCATCAGCAGCCTCATTCCCTTTATGCTTAGCGCTGTTCTGCTTCAGTTCTTTAATCAGAGCCTTTTGGTTGAGATGTTCGCTAATGCAATGTCCCTGTTCCTATGTGCCGCTCTGATCAACAGGCCCGAGGATATCCTGGACACCGAGACCGGCCTCAGCAACAAAAGGGCTTGTACCCAGGGTCTCACCAGATGTATGAAAAACGGAAAGCCCCTTGAGCTGATCCTGATAAATATCACTAATTACAGCTTTATCGAGAGCATCGTGGGCTATAAAGGAATGGTCAGGATCCTCCACCGTATCTCCTCCAGGATCACCAATGCCAATAGGGCAAATAAATATTTTTCCGAGCTTTATTACGTAGGAAACGGTCAGTTCTGTCTGGAGATGGATTTTCGCAAATTTGACAAGACTACTTACATCGCCCACTTCATCAATGATATTCTGATACCGCCCATCGATTACAACAATATGGAGCTGAATCTGAACGCGGTGACCTGTGTGGCCAGATGTCCTGAAGATATTGATGATGCGGAGTCATTGCTGGCATTTTTAAATGACCTGGGCAGGACCTTCTATACCGGTCAGGTACTTTTCGCATCGGAAATCTATTCCGGAAATCATTACAATCTGGTCAGACAGATCGATGCCATAATCGAAAACGCCCTGAATAACAAAGCTTTTGAGGTTTATTATCAGCCAATTTACTCTATCCGCGAGGACAGGTTCAATTCTGCCGAAGCTCTTATCAGACTACATGATGAGACCTTCGGGAATATCTCCCCGGAATTCTTCATCCCCGCAGCGGAAAAAAGCGGTGCCATTCATCGTATCGGCTCCTATGTATTGGAGGAAGTATGCTCCTTCATAAAGAGTCCCGAATTTGAAGCTCTTAATGTTGACTATATAGAGGTAAATATATCCGCCGCCCAGTGCATGAGGCATGATCTATACAAAGAGATCCTGGGCATTATGAGAAAGCATGGTGTGGATCATCATCGCATCAATTTAGAGATCACCGAAACTGCCACGGTTTTCTCCCAGGAGTCCCTGACAGATAATATGCGAAAGCTTGAGTCACGCGGTATCGGCTTTTCGCTGGATGACTTCGGTACCGGATATTCCAACATGGACCGAGTAGCCAATATGAATTTCGATATCATTAAACTGGATAAATCATTTGTGAATGTCCAGAGAAATATCAGACGCGACATCGTGCTGGACAACACGGTCAATATGATCAAGTCCCTGGGAATGAAGATCGTGGTCGAGGGCGTAGAAACCGCAGAGATCCTCCAGCGATTCGCAGATCTAAAATGTGATTACATACAGGGATTCTTCTTCTCCCAGCCCCTTCCGAAGGAGGAATTCATTACATACATTTTCGCGCATAACAAAGCCCGCTGAAACAGCGGGCTTTTACTTATCGTATTCGTATCCCACCAGCATCAGCCCCTTGGCGGGGAGGGTGGGGCCGGCCTGGGTGCGGTCAAGAGATCTGATTATACCTGCCATATCCTCGGGCTTTTTCTTTCCGAGGCCGACGTCCATCAGGGTGCCGGCTATGATACGCACCATGTTGTAGAGAAATCCGTTTCCGGTGACTCTTATCACCGTCTCATTTCCTTCCTTTTCGACCTTAAGGGCATAGATAGTCCTGATGGTGCTGTCCGCCTGTGAGCCTGCAGCACAGAAGGCTGCGAAATCATGCTCACCTATAAATGCGGCGCAGGCCTTTTTCATCGCATTCACATTCAGATTGTTATAAGTAAAATGCGAATAAAGCCTCTTGGTGGGAAGCTGAACCTTGCCGCTGGTAATACGGTACTCATAGGTCTTTCTGCAGTCCTGTTTTCTGGGATGCCAGTTTAGATCCACCTCATCCGATTTAACTATCCTGATGTCCTCAGGAAGGCGTGCGTTGATAGCACCCGCCATCTTCTCCGCAGGTATCCTGCTGTCGCAGTCAAAGACCGCCACATTGCCTCTGGCTTGTACTCCGGCATCGGTGCGGCTGGCGCCGATAACCAAAGTCTCCGTACCCAGCAGATCACTGATGGCTGCATTCAACACGGACTCTATTGTTTTTGAATTCTTCTGTATCTGCCACCCATGATAATCTGTTCCGTCATAGGCAACATATAATCTTATTCTTCTCATATTAGTTTATATAATATTTGACAAATCAACATAACCGCGTAATATCCGCCTCATGTCAACCTGTTTAGTTTACATAATTTTCAAAGCATCAAGTCTGCCAACGGATATGCTTACCACCATGTAGGCAAACAATACCAAATATGCTACAGCATCTCTTGAAGTATATTTCAGGGGTTTCATCTTGGTCCTGCCCTCTCCGCCCCGGTAGCACCTTGCCTCCATTGCAGAAGCCAGATCATTGGCCCTTCTGAAGGAAGATATAAACAGCGGAACCAGAATGGGCACCATCGCCTTTATCCTCTTGAAGATATTTCCGCTTTCCAGGTCGGCGCCTCTTGCAAGCTGGGCCTTCATTATCTTGTCGGTCTCTTCCAGGAGAATCGGTATAAACCTGAGTGCTATAGACATCATCATGGCGATCTCGTGGACAGGTACCTTTATCACCTTTAAAAAGCGAAGTCCTCTCTCCATTCCGTCCGTCAGATGATTCGGTGTGGTCGTAAGTGTCATGATGGATGAGCCCACTATCAGCATGGCTATCCTGAAAAAGATCTGCACCGCCATAACGATACCCTGTTTGGTGATCTTAAACTTCCAGAATTCCACCACCACATCTCCCTGGGTCATAAACAGATTGATCACCACTGTGATGATGATCAGCACCACGATGGTCTTCATTCCCTTTATCATATAAGAGAACGGAACATGAGTAGTGATGATGACCGCAGCCAGGAACAAAAGAGCTATGGCATATCCCGCCGGATTGCTGAAGCAAAACAGTGAGATAAAGAAAAGAATGGTTCCCAGCAGCTTTACTCTCGGATCCAGCCTGTGTATCACACTCTCTGTCTGATAATATTGTCCTAAAGTAATATCCCTTAACATTTATTATATCCCTGCGCTTAGCGTGAAAGCGCTCTGACTATTTCATCGGCAGCCTCAGAAACGGTGGTCACATCGCACCTTACATTAAGGCCTGCATCCGCAAGATCATGCATTATATATGTCACCTGAGGAGCGGACAGACCTATTTCCTCCAGTTCCTTATAATGCCTGAATACTTCCTTCGGCGTATTATCAAGAAAAATCTTTCCCTCATTTAAAACTACAATACGGTCCACATATTCCGCCACATCCTCCATGGAGTGGGAAACTAAAAGGATCGTCATGTTTTCTTCTTTCTGAAGCTTCTTTATCTGGGTTAGAATCTCATCCCTTCCCTTAGGATCCAGACCCGCGGTGGGCTCATCCAAAATAAGTACCTCCGGCTTCATGGCCAGCACGCCGGCAATAGCCGCACGTCTTTTCTGACCTCCGGAGAGTTCAAAGGGGGAAGTGAATATCAGATCCTCCGGAAAACCTACCTTGCGAAGAGCATCATAAGCCCTGAGCTCGCAATCGGATTTGGACAGTCCCAGATTTTTCGGTCCGTAGCACACGTCCGCAAAAACAGTCTCTGCAAACAGCTGGTGCTCCGGATATTGAAAGACCAGTCCCACCTTGCTTCTCAGATTCTTCAGATTGTATCCCTTTTCGTAAACATCTTCACCGTTAAAATATATAGTGCCCGATGAGGCCTTTTCCAGACCGTTTAAGTGCTGCATCAGGGTCGACTTGCCCGATCCCGTATGTCCGATTATTCCGATGAACTGACCGTCGGGAATAGAAAGGGATACATCTTTTAATGCCTCGATAGGGGTTCCCGTATCTTTTCCGTATATATAGCTTATATGATCTACAATCAGTGACATATATATCCTTTATTTCAAATCCTTTATCGCCTGAACCAATTCCTCTCCGGTGAGTATTCCGTCCGGAAGAGGTATTCCCCTCTTTTTAAGTTCCCATGCCAAAAGTGTGGGCTGGGGAACGTCTAACCTAAGTTCCTTCAATTCATCCACCAAAGTGAATATCTGCTTGGGAGTCCCCTGCATTACCACTTTTCCCGAGTCCATAACAAACACCTTATCGGCATCCGTCACTTCCTCCATATAGTGTGTGATCAGTATGACAGTGACTCCTTCAAGTTTATTAAGCTCATGGACTGCTTTCAAGACTTCTCTTCGTCCCTGTGGGTCCAGCATGGCAGTGGGCTCATCCAGCACGATGCATTTTGGCTTCATGGCCAGGACTCCTGCTATGGAGACTCTCTGCTTCTGTCCGCCGGAAAGATTATTGGGAGAGTGCTTTCTGAATTCATACATTCCCACAGCCTTCAGGCTCTCCTCCACTCTCTTCCAGATTTCCTCCGTGGGTACTCCCATATTCTCCGGTCCGAATCCCACATCTTCCTCCACCACTGGAGCTATGATCTGGTTATCCGGATTCTGAAATACCATACCGGCAGTCTGCCTGACATTCCAGACATTTTTTTCCTCAAGGGTATCCATCCCGTCCACCCACACTGTTCCCTCCTCCGGAGTGAGGATAGCATTAAAATGCTTGGCAAGGGTGGACTTACCCGAACCGTTATGTCCCAGTATCGCTATAAAGTCCCCCTGCTTAATGCCGAGGGACACATGATCCACTGCCGTTGTGATGCCGGTTACCGCACCTTCATCATCACGTCTTATATATTCGTATACAACATCCTTGGTCCTGATTATATCCATCATTTACCCATTATCTTCAGATTCCGGGACAGCAAATCTGTCCATCATCTTTTGAACATCTTTAATATCGGCGAACTCATGCTCTGCCTTGTACATATCATAAAAGAAGGATAATGTCTCATCCGGGTCTTCCACATTTGCGGAAAGCTCCACGGTGCTCACCCTATGCTTCGAATCGTAATATGCTATGCGAAACTTATATCCTTCCGATTCTTCCGTGTAGTAGAAATTCTCATATATAAACTGCTGCTCTGCGTCAGCTTCACCTGACTCATCGCCGGAATTATTATCAGATCCCTCTGCAGGATCTTTTTTGCCATTAACCTGATCTTTATCGTCAGATTCTTCATTCGACTTTTTATCAGATTCTTTATCCGTTACAGCCAGAGCGGTCTCAGGATTCTTCTTTGCATAATCGGAAAGAGAAGTCTGAGACTTTTGCATTATCCTGGTGGCGATACCCACAAAGATACAAAGGACACCAATTATGGCAACCATCTGTATGATCTTTTTCCAATCGTATTTATCACCCATAGTCTTAAATATACCATTTAAACACGCATAATACAATTATAGAAGAATGAAAAAAACTGTACAGATAACACATTAGGAACAAAGAGTCGCTTGCGACTCTTTGCGCGCCGGTGCGCGCAAGCTTTAGCTTGCATTATTCATCTGCGCACCGGTCGCATCCAT
>CACXGM010000011.1 GCA_902767075.1 uncultured Lachnospiraceae bacterium | reverse complement strand
TTCTGACATCGGCAAGTTTGTATCCCTTGTCTCCGGTGTAGGGTTTGAATCCCGGCTTATCCGCCCGGGCAACATCTATATCCCTGAGAGATGCGAGGGGTACCGCTTCGTGGGCTGTTTCGTAAACAGGAACAGTTCCCTCTGCGCTCCTTGTTACGGGATGAAGTCTGGAAAATTCCTTTATGGGAGCCATCTGGCTACTGAGTTTTTCTATAACAACAGTCTCACCCAGTTCAAATCTTCCAGCCATTTTAACTTTTACACTGCTGTCCCCCGCAAGGAATACATATTCTCCCGTTTCAAGGATATAGGAATATGCAGATGCTAAATTAGGTGCGTCATCATATGACGCAATTGTATAAGGTGTAAAGCTGATGCTCACCCTACTATTTTCTCCGGGTTCAAGGACCTTAGTTTTAGTAAATCCCGCAAGTGAGATTACAGGTTTTCCAAGCCTTCCCTGAGGAGCGTGAACGTACAGTTGTACAACTTCTTTTCCGGCTACTTTTCCGGTGTTCTTTACGTCAAAAGTGAATTCGAATTTTGCGCCTTTATCGTCTATAACTTTCTTAACAAAAAGGTCGTCATCCACAGAGATGATCTTTCCAAGAGTATCCTTCAGAACAAACTCTACGGGAGTAATCTCAAACTCCGTGTATGAAAGACCAAATCCGAAGGGATACAAAACTGAATTCATGTCAAAAGTGGAGTAATATCTGTAACCAACATAGATATCCTCTCCGTAGCAGTTGTAATCAAATCTTCCAAAGTTGGGATATGCAGGAGTATCTTCGATCTTTTTTGCGATGGTATCCGTGAGTTTTCCCGAAGGACACACCTTTCCGGTGATCACATCCGCAGTTCCCAGAGCGCCTATCTCTCCACCCTGCCATGCATAAAGGATCGCATCGGGAGCAGCCGCCTCAACGTCTGTCATATCAAGCACCGCGCTGACATTCATAAGCACGATCATCTTATCGAATGCTTTTCTCACGGTCAGAAGCATTTCCTTTTCAGTCTCTGACAGCATGTATGCGCCGGGAGCGTCTTTATAGTCCTGCTCCTCTCCGGCAGTTCTTCCTATGAGGGCAATGGCAACATCATTTCTTGAAGCTGCTGCCTCTGCCACAGATGCCTCAAGCTTCATCTCCTCCTGGGACCAGGGCTCTGCACCAAATCCCGCACCCATGTCATAGGGATTGGTCTTGTCGAATTCGGCGTAAATTGCCTTTAGCTCTTCATCAAGCTTAATACCGTCCTGCTCCAAGGCTTCCGGAATAGTCCAGACCTTGCCTGCATTTACCATTCCTCCGGATCCGGTACCACTTTTGTAATAGTGGCTCTGAATACGTCCAAAAAGAGCAACCTTGGTGCCCTCTGAAAGAGGCAGTACGGAACCTTTGTTTTTAAGGAGTACCACACCTTCTGCAACCGCCTGCCTGGCAGTATTCTCATAATCTTTTCTATTTAATCTCATGTATATACCTCCCGTAGGGTAAAAAAGTCAAAAAAAACCCGACATAGCAGTTTTATTCTACTATATCGGGTGAGCGTTGTGCAATTAAATCATTTCACAGAAATTACACTTCAGTGCTTTTCAACCAGGTCAAGGCACTTGTCAAGGCTACTGCATACCCAGTCTATATCCTTATAGTCAAAAGCCAGTGTTGGCCTTATCTTAAGAACATTTCCGTGGGGGCCGCACACAGATGTCAACACATGGTCATCTCTTAAAAGCTCGATGAGATCAAGGGCGCTCTTTTGATCCGGCGTCTTCTTAGCTATATCACTTACCAGTTCAAATCCTATGAATAATCCTGCCCCTCTCACATCACCTACAATATCTGCGTGCCTTGCCTGAACTTCCTTAAGATTCTCAAGAAGCTTTGCTCCAACCGCCTTTGTATGCTCCTGTAATTTCTCCTCTTTGATAACCTTAAGTACCGCCTTTGCAGCAGCCATGGCAACGGGGTTTCCTCCAAAGGTGTTAAAATATGGAAGTTTATCGCTGAAAGCTTCAAGCACTTCATGTTTTGCCGCAAGCCCCGACACCGGTATTCCGTTTCCCATAGGTTTTCCCATAGTGACAAGATCAGGCACTATGCCATGTCTTGCAAAACCCCAGAATGCATCTCCGGTTCGTACAAATCCGGGCTGTACCTCGTCCGCTATAAATACTCCGCCGTTTTTGTGTACCACATCCACAGCTGCCTTAACAAATCCCTTAGGGTAGGGATGAACACCGTCGGATGAAAAAATCGAGTCGGCGAGGAAGCAGGCAAATCCATATCCTTTTTCTTTTAAGTCGTCAATGTTCTTCTGAATCTCATTGCAATACCATTGAATAAACTCTTCATCCGTTCCACCCACGCGGTAATAATCCGGAGTTTTTGCAAGTCTTACATATGGCAGGATAGGTTGCTCCGTACCAAGGGCAGGTGAGCATCCGGATGTAAGGGCTGATGTCCCGTGATAGGCTTCCTGCGATACAATGATGCCTTTGCCGCCTGTATATTCCTGTGCCACTCTGAGTGCCAGATCGTTTGCCTCGGAACCCGTGCACATGAACATGATCTTATCCACTTCTTCGGGCATCTCTTTCAGTATCTCTTCGCTGTAGTCCACTATGGTTTCGTGAAGGTATCTGGTATGGGTATTGAGTAGTTTCATCTGGGCGTTCACAGCCTCTACCACCGCGGGATGGCAATGTCCGATGCTGGCAACATTATTGTACATGTCCAGATATTTTTCCCCCTTGTCATCATACAAGTATTCCCCTTCACCCCTTACCAGGTTAACAGGCTTTCTGTAAAAGAGTCTGTAGGAACCCGACATATATTTTTCTCTTCTTTTTATCAGTTCCAAAGTTTTGGGATCAATCCGGCTGTCCGAGTCTCCACGGTAGCTGTTGGTATCCATTATGCTTGATCTGGTAGCCATATTTGTATCCTCCTGAACATTTATTAGTGGACCTCTTCGATGTAATGTACATCTTCAAATCCACGCAAAGCTTCTATGATCTCGGCATGGTTCTTCCTTTTGCCCAAATCCATTTCAAAAATAACCGGAATATCTTCTTCCTTCAGAGGCAGTTTCTGCTGTCTGTTTACCGACGTGATCCTGAAATTGTTCTCCGAAGCATATCCGTACAAAGTATCAACACCGCGCTCTTTGCCTATCTCCATATATAACCTGATTACGGGTACATAGGCATCTGTCTTCCTGCTTATGGAGGACAACACTGTCATAATAAAAAACATAAGCAGTAGCGTGATAACGGCACCGATTATATAACCGGCTCCCAGAGCTATGCCAAGACAGGCAGTCGCCCAAAGCCCTGCTGCGGTGGTAAGTCCCTTAACATAGTTTTTTCCTGTGACGATGATTGTACCAACACCAAGAAATCCCACTCCGCTGATAACCTGCGCTCCCATTCTCGCCACATCACTGCCTTCATAAAACTGCAATAAGTATTCTGCCGTTACCATGACCACCGCAGAACCCAGACACACGAGAGAAAAGGTTCTAATACCCGCACTTTTCCCATGAAAACCGCGTTCCAAGCCAATCATGCCTCCAAAGAGCGTGGCCAGAATAAGACGCACGGAAATTGAAACAATATTGAATTGATCAAGATAAGAAATCAGATCCATAAGCAACCACCTACAGTGCAGCATTTCCTCTTTCACCGGTACGGATCCTTATATAATCCTCCACGGGGTAGATTGCGATCTTTCCGTCTCCGTACTGTCCGGTATTTACCTCTTCGAGAATATTATTAACAACCTTTTCCACTACTTCGTCAGCCACAATAGTTTCGACCTTTATCTTAGGCACAAATCCTATTTTGTATTCTTTTCCGTTGTACGACTTTATAACACCGTTCTGATTTCC
>CACXGM010000010.1 GCA_902767075.1 uncultured Lachnospiraceae bacterium | reverse complement strand
CCTGTGATCAACGACAGACCCGATTACAAGTTTGAGATCGGCAAGGGAACCGTAGTGCGCGAGGGTAAGGACGTTACCATCGTAGCAACCGGTATCTGCGTAGACTCCGCTCTCGGAGCAGCAGAGAAGCTGGCAGCAGACGGCATCAGCGCAGAGGTTATCAACATCTGCACCATCAAGCCCCTTGATGAGGAGATCATCATTAACAGCGCAAAGAAGACCGGAAAGGTTGTTACCGTTGAGGAGCATTCCGTAATCGGCGGTCTCGGAAGCGCAGTATGTGATGCACTTTCAGAGAAGCTTCCCACCCCTGTAAAGAAGATCGGTATGCAGGATGTATTCGGTGAGTCCGGATCCGCAGGCGAGCTTATCAAGAAGTACGGCATCGATGCAGACGGAGTATATGCATCTGTTAAGGCTTTTGTTAAGTAATCATTTATAATAATATATGGTTAGAAAGGGCGGCAAAGAGATTTGTCGCTCTTTTTTGCTTCATAGGAAATTGCATTTTCCCGCTTCTTTCTGTATAATGGCTATGCAGTCGGGGGAAAACGAAAAAATATAAGAGTGTTTAGGACTTTAGAAGGATCAAGATGAGTATTAAGAATATCATGTCTCCGTCAATCCTGGCAGCGGATTTCTGGAGACTGGGAGAACAGATAGCTGAAGTAAAAAAAGCAGGGGAGGAATGGCTCCATATCGATGTTATGGACGGTATGTTCGTGCCCTCCATCTCCTTTGGAATGCCTCTTATCGAATCCATCAGAAAGCAGACAGACCTTTTCTTTGATGTGCATCTGATGGTGCAGGAGCCGGAGAGATACTTTGAAGAATTTGCAAGATGCGGTGCAGATCTCATAGATTTCCACATTGAAGCTACAGAAGATGTGGACGGCTGCATAGAAAAGATCAAAAGCTTAGGAAAAAAAGTGGGTATAGCCATCAAACCCGACACCCCTGTCAGTGAAGTGATGCCCTATCTTAAAAAAGTCGACCTGGTGCTAGTCATGACCGTAGAGCCCGGATTTGGCGGGCAGAAGCTTATTCCCAAGTGCATCGATAAGGTCAGGGAACTTCGTATTGTCACCGACAGGATCGGACTTACAGACATAAATATAGAAGTGGACGGAGGCATTACCGTAGATAATGTCAAGGAAGCTACAGATGCCGGAGCAAATGTGATCGTGGCAGGTTCTGCGGTTTTCCGCGGTGATATCGGAGAAAACCTTAAGAACTTTAACGGCAAACTTTGAGCATATACACAGTCATAAATGATTTAGGAGAGAGTTACATTATGATACCGGAAATATTTAATACATTTTATTTTCCATGGGAGATGGATTTCCTTTACGCGATCCAGAATATCCGTTCCGCCCCTCTTGACGTGATCATGAAGATTATCACTACCCTGGGAAACGGAGGCATTTTGTGGATAGCCATCGCTATCATTCTGGCCATCATCCCTAAGACCAGAAAGTGCGGACTCACTATGGGATTTGCCATGGCCATCACCTTCATTCTGGGAAATCTTGTATTTAAGAATATACTCATGAGAGGAAGACCTTGCTGGGTCGACACATCAATAGATATGCTGGTAAAGATCCCAAAGGACTTTTCCTTCCCCTCAGGACATACCATGAACGGAGTTACGGCTTCCCTCTGCCTGTTCTTTTATTATAAGAAGCCAGGAATCGCCGCCATCATAGTAGCCTGCGCCATAGCCTTTTCCAGAATGTATGTGTTTGTGCATTGGCCAACTGATATTATTTGCGGAGCCCTTCTGGGTGCGATCGATGCCGTCATCGCCTTTTTCGTGGTAAAGAAGATTTACGAGTTGGTTCAGAAAAGAATAAATAAGAGTAAACCCACAGCTGCATAAAAACCTATTTACAAACTAGGTTTTTATGCTATAATACCTACCAGAAAGGTAGGTATTATTTTTTATGGAAAAACTTATTTACATGGACAACGCGGCAACCACAAGAGTCCTGCCTGAAGTGTTTGAGGCGATGAAACCGTATTTTACGGAGGAATATTGGAATCCCGCAAGTGCATACAAGACATCCGGTGAGGCAGCACAGAAGGTGGAAGAATCCCGGGCAGTTATCGCAAATGCGATCGGTGCAGATCCAAAGGAGATCTTCTTTACCGCGGGCGGAAGCGAATCAGACAACTGGGCAATAAAGGGAGTGGCAGATGCCCTTAAGGAAAAGGGAAATCATATCATCACCACCAAGATAGAGCATCATGCAGTACTTCATACCTGTGAGTTCCTGGAAAAGCATGGCTATGAGGTGACTTATCTTCCTGTTGACGAAAATGGCGTAGTGAATCCCGCTGATGTGGAAGCTGCCATCAGGCCCGAAACCATTCTGATCTCGGTGATGTTCGCAAACAATGAGATCGGAACTATCGAACCAATAGCAGAGATCGGAAAGATCGCTCATGAGCACAAGATCTACTTTCACACCGATGCGGTTCAGGCCTTCGGACATGAGGAAATCGATGTTAATACGATGAACATCGATCTTCTCTCGTCCAGTGCTCACAAGATAAACGGACCTAAGGGAATAGGATTTCTCTATATCCGAAAGGGGGTAAAGATCTCGAATCTCATCCACGGCGGCGGACAGGAAAACGGAAGAAGAGCCGGCACCACCAACACAGCAGGAACCGTTGGTTATGCAAAGGCTACCGAGATAGCACTGGCGAGAATGGCTGACAGAAAGAAATATGAGAGCGCTCTTCGTGACAGACTTATCGACAAAGTTCTGGCTGAGATACCTTATACCAGAGTAAACGGTCACAGAGAAAAGAGATTGTCTAACAATGTGAGCTTCTGTTTCCGCTTTATCGAAGGCGAGTCGCTTTTGATAATGCTTAACCAGAAGGGGATCTGTGCATCCTCAGGTTCCGCTTGTACATCGGGATCTCTCGATCCCTCACACGTGCTTCTGGCTATCGGACTTCCTCACGAGATCGCTCATGGTTCAGTACGTCTTACACTATCTGAGGAAACCACTGAGGAGGATATCGATTATATCGTGGATACCTTAAAGCAGATCGTAGACAGACTTCGCAGCATGTCACCTCTCTACGAGGATTTTGTTAAAAAGAATAAGCAATGACATAGCTATTTAGAGAATAACACGAGCATACAAAAACACTATAACAGGAGAATCAATATGAGTCAGGTTACAGATTACAGCGAAAAGGTAATGGACCATTTCACAAACCCCAGAAACATGGGAGAGATAGAGAATGCCTCCGGTGTGGGAACAGTGGGAAATGCAAAGTGCGGAGATATCATGAGAATGTATCTTGATATCGATGAGAATCATATCGTGCAGGAAGCAAAGTTTAAGACATTTGGATGCGGCGCAGCCGTAGCTACCAGTTCTATGGCAACTGAGCTGGTAAAGGGAAAGAGCGTAAATGAAGCTCTTGAAGTCACCAACAAAGCAGTAATGGAGGCACTGGACGGACTTCCTCCCGTAAAGGTGCACTGTTCACTTCTGGCAGAGCAGGCGATTCACGCAGCCCTCTGGGATTATGCCGAGAAAAATGGTATAACTATAGATGGACTGAAGCCTCCTGTAAATGACATCGATGAAACCGAAGAGTTTTATCAGATGCAGGGAGAATAAAGAGGAGGCCGTGATAGAAAGAAAGTTTTGGGAAGATCAAAATAGGGAGATCATAGTAGGGAGAGAGCCATGATATCTACAAGAGGAAGATATGCACTCAGAGTGATGCTGGATATAGCCGCCAATCAAAAGGAAGGGTATGTGCCAATGAAGGACGTGGCAAACCGCCAGGGATTGTCACTGAAATACTTAGAACAGATCATACCCTCTCTTTCAAAGAACGGATTGATAGTGGGTATACAGGGAAAGGGAGGAGGATACCGCCTTACCCGTGATGTGGAGGAGTACAAGATAGGCGAGATATTAAGACTCACGGAAAAGGATCTGGTATCCGTAAGTTGTCTTGCTCCGGGAGCACCGGAGTGCGAGAGAAGGGCTGACTGCAAGACCGTGGCTTTCTGGGCAGGCTTGGATAAAGCCATGAACGACTATATGGATTCCAAAACACTGGCAGATTTACTGTAAACAAAGAGGCTGTAATGCAAAATAAGCATTACAGCCTTTCTTAACCAATGGTTATTATTTCCTTTCGGGAAATTCAAACTTTATTTTGTCATGAACATCGATATCCTTGCCAAACTGAACCTCGATAACGAACAGTTTGGTGTCGGCTATGATACTGTGCTTTTCACCGGGACGGATCATGATGGCATCGCCGGGGCCGACATCACGGAACTTTCCATCGATGACTACTTTGCCGGTACCGTCTATGATGTTCCAGCTTTCCATTCTGTGTTCGTGGCAGTGATAATTCATGCAGTGACCGGGGTTTAATGTCACTTTGATGGTCATACTTTCATTTTCTATATCAATGACCTGATAGTTACCCCAGCTCTTTTCGGCAAACATAATGGGCTGCTCGAAGCTGTCAACAAAGGGCTTAATATAGCTGGACTCGTGTTTATCGGAGACCAGGATACCCTCGGGAGATGCGGAAACAACCACATTTTTAAGCCCCATGCAGAGAATGGGAACATCCAGACTGTTAAGCACATGAACATCTTCGCAGGTATCATTAAGAACGCCCTTACCCACTACGTTTTCTTCCATTGCTTCGGTGAGTGTGTTCCAGGTACCCAGATCTTTCCACATGCCGGAGAAGCGCATCACGCTGATGCTCTTTTCCTTTTCTACCACAGCGTAGTCAAAGCTGATCTTGGTGGCATTCTCATAATTTTTGAAGAAATCCTTGTATTCTTTGAAATTTATGAGTTCATGAGCTCTGTCGATCACGTAACCGAGCTTATAAGCAAATATACCGCCGTTCCAGAGAGCACCGCGGGATATGTATTCCTGTGCGGTCTTCTCATCGGGCTTTTCCTTAAACTCACTGACGGTACTGATGTCATCCTTTGAATCCGGGATGATATATCCGTATTTTTCGCTGGGATAGGTGGGCTCCATACCCATAAGAGTGAGGTTCGCATTTCCGTTCTGTGCCAGATCGGAGAGCTTTGAAAGAGCCTCGAAATATGAATCGTCCACATAGGGGTCAACGGGGCATACCACAACAGCCTCATCCCTGCCTACGCCGCAAACTTCATTTAAGTAACAGGAAGCAAGCGCGATAGCGGGGAAAGTATCTCTTCTGCAGGGTTCTACGGAGATATTTACGCCTTCACCGATCTGGTTATAAATCGTGGAGACCTGGCTCTTGGAGGTGGCGATGGTAACCTTTGCTGAAGGGTCCACCTTTTTGATGCCTCTGTACATGCGCTGGAGCATGGATTCGTATTCACCGTCCGCGCCGCGGAAGATCTTGATGAACTGCTTTGATCTGATGTCGTTTGAAAGGGGCCAGAGTCTTTTGCCTGAGCCACCGGATAGTAAAATGATATTCATAACGATCCTTTCTTAATGGTGCCTGTCACCATTAATTTTTCTTAAGAACTGCGATTATTTTTTCAAGTATTTCTGGGTTTTCGAATTCTTCATATCCGGTATCGAGGCGTGTAATTGCATAGGCAAAGTCCGTAGCCATGACTTCCTCGGGATCTTCGGCATAATCTGTGTTGTGGCCTACTATTTCCCAGAAATCGTCGACTTCTTCTATACGGTATACCTTGGAACCGTCAAGAGGAACGATTCCGGAATACATACCGTTAAAGAAGGTATCGCCGGGTTTTTTAAAAATGGAGTCTGTAAGGAATACCAGATAACAGTCCTTCTTTTCACCGTCAATGGTGAATGTGGCATAGCTGTTGTGGTGCTCCACATCGGGGTTTGCGATGATCTGCCTGCTGATCTCGTCGGGAATATCGATATCGTGATCCAGAATATTGAAATGGATAATGGAATACATCTCCTGCCTGAAATCGGGGTTAAGGCGTGAGAGGCAGTGGAAAAGCTCGTGTACTACCAGCTCCTTAAACATTTCGTCGGTGTAGTATTCAGAAGTGAATGTAAACCAGCCCAGAAAAACAGTACCCTCGCTGGTATATCCGGCAGATCCGAGCGCTTCTTCGCAGGAAGTCTTGACAAATGTAATGGGACCGATGTCGGGAAGCTGAAGTCCGTTATTATCTAACTGTTCCTGCAGCCACGATAAGGTATCTTTAACACGCTTTTCATCGGCCGGAGTAAACTCCATAACCTGTTCTGCAGAGTACTCTATATAATCCTCCAGGGAGCCTTTTCTGCTCTGAATAAAGAAAGGAAGTGTTTCTTTTGAAATCTGTTCGTGGAAAAGCGTACGCTCACGCATCAGCTGCTGCCCCTCTTCTATTGTGGCAAAGCAGGCGGTTAAGCCTTCGCTTTCGACGGAGTTATCAGTTTCAAAGCCTTCATCGATTTCGCCTTCGTTTGCGGACTGTTCATCGCTGTTTTGCGCGGCTTCGATAACTTCATCCACATTCGCAGCTATCTCAGCATCTTTCTTCGAGCAGCCGCAGAATGCGAACATAAAAAGAGCAGCCAGAACAATCAATATTCGCTTCATCACGGAACCTCCCTATACTGAAACTCACATTTGACAGGCAGTATTATAACATAGGGTACAATACTTGAACACATTTTTATTATTGGTGTATTATCTTAATGGTGCCTGTCAACCGGAAAGAGAGAAACAGTTTTGAAGAAGATATTAAAGATTATCAAGTGGATACTGATAGCCTTAGCTTCTGTGGCGGTTGTTTTCGCAATCGTATTTATAATATACACAAGTAAATACTACAGGACCGATAAAGAAACAGTTGATTCCATAGAGAGCAGACTAGATGAGAAGGTAAATGCTTATTCGGATGATAACGGGATGGTCTTTATTCCCAAAAACAGGGATTATAAGGCGGTTATAGTTTTTTATCCCGGAGGAAAGGTCGAATACACTTCCTACAGCGGGCTCATGTATGAACTTGCAGGCAGGGAATATATTTGCCTTTTACCCAGAATGCCGGAAAATCTTGCCTTTTTAAGAATTAATGCGGTTGACGTGATTACAAAAGGCTATGAGGAAGAAACAGGATCAGCAAAAGATCTTGATTGGTATTTGGCAGGGCATTCACTCGGCGGAGTTGCCGCATCATTATTCCTTGATGAGGCCGGTGATGATTATAAGGGCCTAATTCTTTGTGCTTCATACCCTGATGCAGATTTTTCTGATAAGGATATACGGCTTCTGTCTATTATAGGTTCAAAGGATGAGGTAGTTAACAAAGAAGCCTACGAAAGAGCCAGGGCTTATTGGCCGGAGGATTCTGAGGAATACATTATTGAAGGCGGAATCCATTCCTATTTTGGATGCTACGGAATACAGAAGGGTGACGGAGAACCAACCATCTCCAATGAAGAGCAGATTGAACAGACTGTGGATATTATAGAAGAATGGTGCCTGTCACCATGAATAAATTGTGAACGAAGAGGAGAACAATATCCTTGATGGATTGGATTATGCAGACAAGGATAATGTTGCTCTGGCTGCATTATTCTATCAGCATCTGTCAGAAATGGACGAAGGCTTCCTGACAGACAATAATTATTCCAAAGAAGAAGTGCTGGATGGAATGAAACGTCTTGTGCAGGAAGCCGGGTATCCGAATATGATCGATTCTGAATTCTTATAGATATAATATCATATAATCAATAAGAAATTTTCTGAATGCTTGTTAGAACCAATGGATTCTAATTTATTTATCCTGTAAATTATAATGATGTCTGCCACTATAAAAAAATATAAACAGGAAGTTTGATTTTTGTGTTACTTGCGATACTTTTTCGCATGAAGAAAGGACTGTCACATTAATTGCTTAGTGCGACAGCTCCTTTTTTTTAAATAAATGGACGACATACTTCCGAGGTGGTATAATATAGCCAGACTACTTCCGTAGAAGCATAGTGAGGAATTGCTTTATGATTATTTACCATGGATCAAATATAATAGTCGAAAAACCCTTATATGGATTTGGAAAGACCACCAATGATTATGGATGTGGATTCTACTGTACTGAGGATCCGGAGCTGGCGAAGGAATGGGCTTGTGTAGATGAGAATGGAGGTTTCATCAACACTTATAGACTGGATACTAATGGACTAAAAGTTCTGGAGCTCAACGAGTAAAATGTTATAGAGTGGATTGCTGTCCTATTAAAACATCGAGAAGTAAGATTTTCCAGTCCTATAGAAAAGAGATCTGCCGAATACCTAATTTCCAATTTCGCAATCGATACATCTGAATATGATGTGATTATGGGTTACAGAGCGGATGATTCATATTTTTCATATGCCAGAGCGTTTTTGGCAAATACTATATCTCTACAGCAGTTGGCTGAAGCTATGAGATTTGGAAATCTGGGAATTCAGATATTTGTACAAAGCGAAAAAGCATTTAAACATCTGGCATATGTTGAGGCTGATGTAGTAAGAGGTCAGGAGTACTATATTAAAAGAGTTAAAAGGGATTCTGAAGCCAGGACAGCATATCACAGGATGCTGGAAGAAAACGTTCCTGAGGGAATTTTTGTAAGAGACATCATTGGAAAGGAGATGAAACTTAATGATTTATGCATATAAGGAAATCTATTTGGATGATGCTATGAGAAATTTGGGTGAAATGGTTGAATACGCACATGATGCTTGCGGAGTAGAGCCGGATAGAGCACTTGCGTACTTTGTAATAAGTGGATATGCCGACAGGTTTTCAAAGGGGGATCCGGCTGTAGTTAGTGGAATGTCAGGAACGGAATTATATAGATACTCAGCAGAAAAGTGTAATGCAGGAATTGATATATGGCCCAAACCATTGGTTAGATATGAGACTGAGGAATATTATTGGATAGGATATATACTGGCTTTGTTCCAGTGGAAGACAGGGTATACGTTTGGACAGATTATCTCAAAAATAAAAGCAGAGAGTTTACTGCGAATGTATCCTGCGTTACATACTGCATCGGATGATCGTGCATTTGATGCTGTTTATGAGGTATTTAGTATTAACGCACAATTTTCTAGATTACAGGAATATAGAAAGCGATTAGGGATGACGCAGGCTGAATTGGCTAAAGCTTCGAGAGTAAATCTTAGAACTTTACAACAATATGAGGCTGGTGCAAAAAGCTTGAGTAAAGCGGCTGCAGAAACAGTTTTTTCACTGGCAAATGTTTTGGAATGCAATCCTGAAGAATTGATTGTTTAATATATCGAGTACATTAAAAATTTATCTCTCAGAGAATAATTAAATCATTGATTCTTCCAAGCAGTCGGGAGCTTTTAGATTAAGGATAGAAGCTACAGCAGGAGCAACGTTTGCAAGACCAAAAATCTCCCTCTTTAATGGTGAAGCTGTTCTTTTTAGCATAAAAAACATACTCACAAAATAATATTCCGCCCGGGGGAGGCAGATGCAGCGGCCGCACATCGGATCGGACTTGAATTATGTGATATTTTTTTAGGCGGAAAGTATTCCGTTATCATCGGTACCCATGTTGACAAGTACTTCTATTTCAACTCCAAGTCCTTTGGCGATTTTCTCGAGAGTGCCGGCTTTGGGAAAGAGTTTCTTGGATTCGTATTTTCTTATAGTAGCATCATTGTAACATAGAATAATGTTTATATTCAGTAATGCCGAAATATCCCGAAATAATTGTTCAGAATAACTCGCCCAAATGCCCGGACAGATATTTTGTTTTAGCGATAGGTTATGTTATAATGCAAGGGTTAAGGGGTGGATAACGACGATTGAAGAGGAAGATATCCATGCTATCAAAACTGCGCAAAAGAGGAATATCACAACGCATCGTTCATCTTGCACTACTGATACTGATCCTGTTTTTTTCCGGAACAGTGGTGTATTCTACTTTTCGTTTGACCGAAACCTTCATACGGGTTTCGGCATATTCGAAGCAGAATACAGAGCTTCAGAATGCTTCTTATGAACTTATGAAGGCATCTGATTATCTGACTGAACAGGTTCAGAGATTCACCATCAGCGGTGAGGAGCATTTCATGAAGCAGTATTTTGAGGAGGCTTTTGAGAGCAAAAGGCGCGAGGAAGCAATCTCCAAAATGCAGGCGGATGACAGGACCGGTGCGGCTTTGAAACAGCTCCAGACCGCAATGGACAACTCACTGCAGCTGATGGAGCTGGAGTACTATGCAATGCGCCTGGTTATAGAAGCTAAAGGATATACGGACTATCCGGAGATTCTTGACAGTGTGACGCTCAGCGAAGAGGATGCGGCGCTTAAGCCGGAGGATAAGAGCCTGCGTGCGACTCAGATAGTCCTGGGAGATGAGTACTATGAGATGAAAGAAAAGATCCGCGCCGGTATGCAGGGCAGTCTGGAAGAGGTTGAGAAACTGACTGCGGACACTGAGGAAAAGGAACTGATGGCGCTGAACAGGGATCTTAGAGTTACTCGTGTGGCTGTTTTGATACAGGCGGTTTCGGTGGTATTTACCATGTGGCTTACATGGCGCCTGGTGCTCTATCCCGTCCTGAATGCGGTAGTGAGGATCAAGGACGATCATCCTATTCCGGAGACCGGTTCAATGGAATTCAGGTATCTTGCCTCCGCATATAACAAAATGTATAAAAAGAACAAGGCAAGTCTGGCGGCCCTCAGCTTCAAAGCTTCCCATGATGAGCTGACCGGTGCCTACAACCGATCCGGATATGACCTGCTTATGTCAAATCTGGATCTGGAATCCACCTATATGCTGTTGTTTGATGTTGATGATTTCAAGAATATCAACGATACCTACGGACATGATGTGGGAGATAAAGTACTGATCAAACTGGTCAATGTATTAAAGAATATGTTCCGCGGAGATGACTGCATCTGTCGTATCGGCGGAGATGAATTTGTGGTATTTGCCGTGCATTCCGCAGGTATGAAAAGAAGGCTTATCGAGTCGAAGCTTGAGCAGATAAATACATTGCTCGCAGATACATCGGATGGTTTGCCGCCCGTATCCATAAGCGTCGGGATCATGAACGGAAAGGATGCAACAGATTCTTCCAATCTTTATGAAAAGACCGACGAAGCCATGTATAAATCCAAGAAGACCGGAAAGAACAAATACACCTTCTACTCAAATTGATTTCTGATGAGAATTAGGGAAGAGATGGTCAGAAAGCTATATGAAAAGCGAGTAGTTTTAGAACTGTAATATAACGAAAACCGGATTCCGTAAACTCGGAATCCGGTTTTTTATATCGGGGCAACGTGATTCGAACACGCGACCTCTACGTCCCGAAT
>CACXGM010000009.1 GCA_902767075.1 uncultured Lachnospiraceae bacterium | reverse complement strand
TATCGTAGCTGCAAGAGAGAGTGCAGACCAGTCTTATCGTAAGGCTACCTACAAGGAGTGCCTTGAGATCATCCTTGACTGGGCAGTAGAGATTCCTATATATCAGAGACAGAATGCAGTTATCTTCTCTACCGAGCGTATCAACATGGATACCGTTACCCCCGATATCACCACTTTCTGGGGCTGGATGAACGACATCGAACTTCTTGAGATGAACTAATAGCATAGAAGTTTTGGTTTTTTGATTTACAAAGGGCCTGTAGAAATTACAGGCCCTCTTTGTTGGCTTTTGTATAAAATGTGAGGACATAGGTTTCAATTATGGCTAAATTTATCGCAAAACGACTTGGCTTAAGTGTGATCATATTCTTTTTTGTCACATTCATCATCTATATCCTGGAGTATTCCCTGCCCACAAGCTATGTGGAAAAAACTGCCAGAGAACTTGCTACCCGTCCCGGTAACACCAAGAGTGCGGAGCAATGGATAGATGAACTTAATGCCCAGTATGGAATGGACCAGGGTGTCGTTAAGGGATACGGAATCTGGCTTTCCAACACAGTAAGGGGAAATTTTGGAGACAGCTGGTCCCAGACCATGCCTGTTACCGATCTTTTCAATTCCTGCATATGGTATAGTTTTGTGATGGGCCTTATCAGCTTTGTGCTGGAGATTTTCATCGCTATCCCGCTGGGCGTTTTGGCAGCGCGAAAACAATACAGTATCACGGACTATTCGGTCACGGTCATATCCATGGTCGCAATTTCCATGCCCACATTCTTTGTGGCTACTGTACTTAAACTGATCTTCTCGGTAAAGCTTGGCTGGTTTGAGCTTGTCGGCATGCAGGGAAGATATTATGCAACACTTGATTCGGTTGGGAGATTTTGGGATCTGGCAAACCATCTTGTATTGCCCATCATGACATTGACTATAGTAGGCATCGGAGGCTTGATGCGTTATACACGTACCAATATGCTGGAGGTTCTCAATGCGGATTATGTTCGTACCGCACGTGCAAAGGGACTTCCGGAGAGCAAGGTCATCAGCCGCCATGCTTTTAGAAATACATTGATCCCCCTTGTTACCATTCTGGGCGGATCACTTCCCGGACTTTTCTCGGGAGCACTTATAACAGAAACGCTTTTTGGTATCCGCGGTATCGGATATTACGCTTATAACTCAATGGTGACCGGCGACATACCCTTTACCATGTTCTACCTTGCGTTTATTTCGATACTTACACTTCTCGGAAACCTGATTTCCGACATCCTTTACGCTGTGGTTGACCCCAGAGTAAGAGTAAACTAAGGAAGGAGACTGACAATGAATATATACGAAGATTCAACAGGTCGTGACAGAGTCTCCACCGGAACGATGGTGAATGTACACAATCAGGTCAGCATCAATGAGGTACTGAAGGAACGTGAACGCAAGGCAAAGGAAGAAAGAGAAGAAAAGGATTCGCAAAACGGAGATCCCGAGCTTTCTCTTGACAGCACCGAGCGTGTAAAAGTTTTAAGCCCCGGACAGCTGGTATTTAAGCGCTTCATCACAAACAAACTTGCGATCGTAGGATCAATGATACTTATCTTCATGTTCCTGTTTGCGTTTGTTATGCCGCTTTTCTATCCTTACAGTCAGACTCAGATCTTTTACAAGTATGACAATTCGACCATAGACTATGCTCAGGCAAAGGAGCGTACCGAGTACAGCCTGCTCTTACTTAACAAGGACGCGGACGTACATTATTCAGTAAAGAACAAGCTTACCGCAACTATTTCCTCAATGGAGTCCCAGGGGATCAGCGAGCAGAGCATTACCGATACAAACGGAAATTACTATAAGATCGAAAAGAATGCGGATAATATTTATTCCCTTTATTCTACTGCATCTGAAAAGTTTGCAGCCATTCAGGGCTCTGTAAAATATGCAACCTACAGCACCATCGGCGCAGTACTCACTTATGAAGATGATGCCGAGGAAGTAACCGGGCTTGCAGAGGCTATAAAGAGCGCCATTTCCGGAAAGAATAAAGAGTTCACTCTCGGAAAAGATGTATATACCCTTGAGCAGAACAAGAAGACCTACAATGTTTACAGATCAAGTGAAGGGATCAACTATTTCGGCGATAAGCTAGGTGCCGATTTCGAAGAAAAGGTAGCAGAGTTTACCGAAAGCGGAAGCTTTGAGTTTGATTCCGAGAAATACAATGTTGTCGTTGACAAGGACGGAACAACGGTGTATCGCGTTATGGGTGAAGAGAGGATCGCACTTCTTTCAACCTATGTTTTTGATACCTATGATCCTTCTTTCACGATCTCCGAGGATTTCGAGATCCAGGCTCTTCTGGCTTCTGTCGGAGGAAAGACCTTTAACGACGGAAACGTGAATTACAGAGTAGTATCCGAAGAGGATGAGACTCTTATTTACAGCGAAGCGGATGATACCAATCCTGTTGCTGCATTTTCCACTATGGTTATCCGCCGTTATACCGGTGAGGATACATTGGAGCTTGCATTCAAGGAGCAGGTTCGCAGCACCATTGAAGAGATGGTGGAAAGCGGAAAGAAGTCCGCATCCTTTACCTGGCAGATCGCGCAGGTTGATGAAAACGGTGAATACACCTACGATGAAAACGGAGAGCTTATCAAAGAGGACAGAAACATCACCGTAAATGATAAGAACGGAACCTACGTAATGACCGTAGAGCAGGTGGTATATCTGATCAATACCTTCGAGCGTCCCACCAAGGATCATCTTGCGGGAACCGACGGAGACGGTATGGACGTGCTTGCCCGTATGATGTACGGCGGCCGTGTATCACTTATGGTTGCTTTTGTGGTTGTTATCATCGAAAATGTTCTCGGTATCATCATGGGTGGTATCGCAGGATACTTTGGCGGATGGGTTGATAACCTCATCATGCGTGCCGTTGATATATTCTACTGCATCCCCAGTATGCCTATTCTGATCATTCTGGGTGCTATGTTTGATGCATTTAAGTTAAAGCCCTACACCAGACTCGTCTGGATGATGGCCGTTTTGGGTGTCCTTGGATGGGCAGGTGTTGCCAGACTGGTAAGAGGACAGATCCTCTCTTTGAGAGAGCAGGAGTTCATGGTGGCTGCAGAGGCTATCGGACTCAGAAACCGGAAGAGAATATTCCGTCACCTGATCCCCAACGTAATGCCTCAGCTCATAGTTACGGCTACTTCCGGACTGGGCGGCGTTATCATCACGGAGTCCACACTGTCTTACTTGGGACTCGGCGTAAAACATCCTCTTGCTTCCTGGGGAACCATGATCAACTCGGTATCTACCGCAGAAGCAATGAAATCCTACACCTACATCTGGGTTCCCGTAGGACTTCTCATCTGTCTTACCGTTGTTGCCTTTAACTTTGTCGGAGACGGTCTTCGCGACGCATTCGACCCCAAGATGAAACGGTAAGGAGGGGAAAGATATGTCAAAGAAAAGTTCGTATATATCAAACAGAGAAACAGCGAAGATCACCCGCAGAAACAGACAGATCACCCGCAGGCTCGAAAAGCTTCGCAAGCGCAAGAATGTGCCTGAGTCTTACTATAAGACAAAGATGAAGGATGAAGGAAATGTTGTGGAGTTCGACAATGTCTGCTCATATTTCTTCACTGACATCGGTGTCGTAAAGGCTGTTGACGGTGTCTCTTTTGAGATACCCAAGTGCTCAACCGTAGGTATCGTAGGTGAATCCGGCTGTGGTAAGAGCGTTACTTCACTTTCGCTGATGCAGCTTCTCCAGCGTCCTTCCGGACAGACCGTTGGCGGAGAGATCCGTCTTAACATAGACGGGGACGGAGATGCCATCAATATTGTAAAGACTCCCACTTCGGTTATGCAGAACATCCGCGGAAACAAGATGTCCATGATCTTCCAGGAGCCTATGACCAGCTTAAACCCCGTGTTCCGTATCGGTGAGCAGGTAAATGAGGTTATCAAGCTTCACAACCCTCAGATGAGCAAGGAAGACATCAAGGCAAGAACCCTTGAGATGCTGGAACTT
>CACXGM010000008.1 GCA_902767075.1 uncultured Lachnospiraceae bacterium | reverse complement strand
CGCAATGACGATAAATATCGCTGAAATAATGATCGCAAGTTTTTTCCGGTTAAGATGAAATCTTTCCATAAATCCCTGTTCCATAATTTATCCCCAACTCTTTCTTAATCTCTTCCTAAATCGAATATTTCAAAATAATTTACTGTTTTACGAAAATGGGTTTAAAAACCCATTCTTACTTTTAATACTACCTCAGCCGGCATAAAAAAAATACGTACTAAAGTACGTATTTTCATAAAACGACATTTTTCAGCGCGCGGCTAAAGTGTCATATATTGTTTACTCTGAGAGAAAAGAACTCCTTCAGTTTTTCCAGAAGTTCATCTTTTTTAACGGTTTTCAAAAAGTATCCTTCCGGTTTTAATGCCACGACCTGCATAACGCTTTCCTTGTCGCCCTTGCCTGTGAGGAAGATTACGGGAATGGTCTTGGTATCCGGCTCACTTCGGAGCATCTCAAGCACCTGAGGGCCGGTAGTAATGGGCATCTCGTGATCCAGAAGGATCAGATCCACCTTGTTTTTTCCGAGCCACTTGATGGCCTGCAGTCCTGAGTTTGCCATAGAAACCTTGTAGGTTTCCTTCAGCCACTCTCTTATGAGATTAAGATAGCTTAAATCATCATCAACTATGAGGATACGCTTTTTATTCTCGCCGTCCACAATCCTCTGAAGCATCATAGATGCGGTCTTTACAAAGAGATCATTATCAAGAGGTCTTGGGAAAACCTTGTGAATTAAATCTCCCGGAATACTGTCGGTAACTTGCCTCGTGTCATCCGGCTCCCCTATTATAAGCATCTGGCTCTCGGTATCGCGAAGCTTATCCGACAGATAACGCAGGACCTCGCCGGAGATCTGTTCATTGGTCTCCATGTAATAAGTCATAAGGCTCTGCTCGGTCCAGGACTTGTTGATATCATTAACAGTCGCAGGAACAAACTTTGCATCTATACCCGAATCATTTAGTTTTTTGACAAGCACTCTGATGATAAAGGTTTCTTTCAGTCCCAATACCATTACACTCTCGTTTGCCATTTTGCCCTCCGAAAAGCCATGAAATATCTATAAGAAATCCCTCAACCACCTTTGATTATACTAAATATAACCGTTTAATGGAAGAGGGAAAACTATCTCTACAATGAGGCCACATCAACAAGAGAAAGACTCTCCTGTGCCATGGCATTTTCAAGTGCTCTGGCCAGCGCATTTGCGGTATCCATAGCGGTTATGCAATACACGCCGGTCTCGATGGAATTACGTCTGATGAGGAAACCGTCACGGTTTTTGTCACGTCCCTGAGTGGGTGTATCGATGACCAGATCTATCTTGTGACCAAGTATAAGGTCCATAACCGTCGGTGATTCCTGATGTATCTTGTTAACCTTTCTGGCCTTCACTCCGGCTTCGTTTAATGCCGCAGCGGTGGAGCGTGTCGCATATATGATATAGCCCAGCTTTTCAAATCTCTTTGCTACCGCGATGGCTTCTCCCTTGTCAGCATCCTTTACAGTGATGATCATCTGCTTATGCTTGGGGAGCTGAACTCCTGCTCCCAGGAATGCCTTGTAAAGAGCCTCATCAAATCTCTTGGAGATTCCGAGGCACTCTCCTGTTGACTTCATCTCGGGTCCTAAGCTGATCTCAGCGCCTCTGATCTTTTCAAAGGAGAACACGGGCATCTTGATGGCATAGTACTCTGACTCGGGCTGGAGTCCGGGCTTGTAACCAAGATCCTTTATCTTCTTTCCGATGATCACTTCCGTTGCCAGATCCACGATAGGAATGCCTGTTACCTTGCTGATATAGGGTACGGTTCTGGAGGAACGGGGATTTACCTCGATAACATATACATCCTCATCTATGGCGATGAACTGAATATTGATCATACCCTTAACGTGAAGAGCCATGGCAAGACGCTTGGTGTAATCGGCGATCTTGTCCTTTATCAGCTTTCCGATGGTGGGTGCGGGATAAACCGAAATGGAGTCACCGGAGTGAATACCGGTACGCTCAATATGTTCCATGATACCCGGGATGAGAATGTCCTCTCCGTCACATACCGCATCCACCTCGATCTCTTTACCCTGAAGATACTTATCTACAAGTATGGGGTGATCCTGTGCGATACGGTTGATGATCTCCATGAATACTTCGATCTCTTCGTCACAGGTAGCGATCTGCATGCCCTGACCGCCCAATACGTAGGAAGGTCTCACCAGCACGGGGTAGCCCAGACGGTTTGCAACCGCCTTTGCTTCTTCTGCGGTGTACACCGTTCCGCCTGCCGCACGGGGGATACCGGTCTTCTGAAGGATCTCATCAAAGAGTTCCCTGTCCTCAGCCGCATCAACGTCCTCGGCCTTTGTTCCCAGAATAGGAACTCCTATCTTCATCAGGTGCTCCGTCAGTTTGATAGCAGTCTGTCCGCCGAACTGTACCACAGCTCCGTCAGGCTTTTCGATGTCAACGATGGCTTCCACATCCTCATTGGTAAGAGGCTCAAAATAAAGCTTATCAGCTATATCAAAGTCAGTAGAGACGGTCTCAGGGTTGTTGTTAATGATAATGGTCTCATAGCCGGCCTTTGCAAAGGCCCAGGTGGCATGAACGGAGCAGTAGTCAAACTCAATACCCTGCCCGATCCTGATGGGACCGGAACCGAGCACCAGCACCTTCTTTTTGCCGGAAGTCTGTCTTGCTTCGTTTTCTCCGCCGTATACTGAATAGTAGTAAGGAGTATGTGCATCAAATTCCGCAGCACAGGTATCAACGATCTTGTAGACAGGTGTGATACCCATTTCACGGCGGGTCTTCAGCACCTCATCTTCCTTCATTCCCGTCAGTCTTCCGATGACATTATCGGGGAATTCTATTCTCTTTGCTTCCTTTAAAAGCTCCTTATCAAGAGTTCTCTCACCCTTTGATACGCTCTCTAAAGCATCTTCCATCTCTACAATGGTATTTATCTTATCAATGAACCAGCAGTCGATCATAGTGATCTCATGGATTTCGTCGTAGCTGATACCCTTCCTCAATGCTTCGGCGATGACCCAGATTCTCTGATCGTCCACGACCTTTAATCTCTCTTTGAGCTCATCTGCAGAAAGGGCTGAGAAATCATAGCTCCTTAAACAGTCAACATGCTGCTCCAGGGATCTGATAGCCTTCATGAGAGCACCTTCAAAATTGTTGCAGATGCTCATTACCTCACCGGTAGCCTTCATCTGAGTGGTGAGGGTACGCTTTGCGGTGATGAATTTATCAAAGGGAAGACGAGGCATCTTTACTACGCAATAATCCAGCGCAGGTTCAAAAGATGCGTAGGTCTTCTGAGTAATGGCATTTTTTATCTCATCGAGAGTAAATCCGAGAGCGATCTTTGCAGCCACCTTTGCGATAGGATATCCCGTGGCCTTTGACGCAAGGGCCGATGATCTGGATACTCTGGGGTTAACCTCGATAACACAGTACTCAAAGCTGGTGGGATGCAGAGCAAACTGAACGTTACAACCACCGGTTATCTTCAGCTCTGAAATGATCTTAAGCGCGGAAGTACGAAGCATCTGATATTCTTTATCGGAAAGAGTCTGTGAAGGAGCAACTACTATGGAGTCTCCGGTATGAACACCTACGGGATCGATGTTTTCCATGTTGCAGACAGTGATAACATTGCCTGCGGAGTCTCTCATTACCTCATACTCGATCTCCTTCCATCCGGCGATGCATCTTTCTACCAGTACCTCGCCCACTCTGGAAAGTCTGAGTCCGTTCTCCAGTATCTCTTCAAGTTCTATCTGGTTATGTGCGATACCGCCACCTGATCCGCCCAGTGTATATGCGGGTCTCAAAACAACGGGATAACCAATGGTGTTTGTGAAATCGATACCGTCCTTAACATTTGTAACGACCTTTGAAGCTGCAACGGGCTCTCCGATCCTCTCCATCAGATCCTTGAATTCCTGACGTCCCTCTGCGTTCCTTATGGTCTCCGCATTTGTTCCCAGCAAGGTCACGTTGTGACTCTTTAAGAATCCGGATTCCTCCAGCTCCATTCCCAGGTTAAGACCCGCCTGTCCTCCCAGTGTGGGCAGGATCGAGTCCGGCTTTTCCTTTTCTATGATCTGCTCCAGCACGGGAACAGTCAGAGGCTCTATATAAACTTTATCCGCAATATTGCGGTCCGTCATAATGGTAGCAGGGTTTGAGTTGACCAGAATAACCTCCACTCCCTCTTCCTTAAGCGAGCGGCAGGCCTGCGTTCCCGCATAGTCAAACTCCGCAGCCTGTCCGATGACGATGGGGCCTGAACCTATGACCATTACACGATGTACATTTGCATTCTTTGGCATTTCTAATATCCTCTGTTATCGTATCTTTTAACCAATGGTTATTTAAATCTCTTTTCCGGCTTTCATCATATTTATAAATCTGTCAAACAGATATCCGGAATCCTGAGGACCGGGGCATGCCTCCGGGTGGAACTGCACAGTGAAGATATTCTTTCCCGTGTACTTTAATCCCTCATTGGTTCCGTCATTTACATTTATAAAAGCGGGGACAGCTATTTTTTCATCAAGCTTATCAGTATCCACAACATATCCGTTGTTCTGTGATGAAATATAAACTCTGCCCGTTGCCAGATCCTTTACCGGATGATTTCCACCGCGGTGACCGTACTTAAGCTTATGAGTGTCCGCTCCCGTAGCAAGAGCCATAAGCTGATGTCCCAAGCAGATTGCAAAAATAGGCACATCACTGTCATAGAGCTTTTTGATCTCATCAATGATAGTTCCGCAATCCTTTGGATCTCCCGGGCCGTTTGAGAGCATGATCCCGTCGGGCTTATCCGCCAATATCTCCTCTGCTTTTGTAAGAGCGGGATAAACCGTAACATCACATCCCCTTGCTGCCAGAGAAGCTGCAATATTTTTCTTTGCACCAAAGTCAAATAGCGCAACCTTTAATGCTCTTCCGCCCTCTGCTTTGCCGTTAAGCTCCGTCACAAGAGAAGGACGCCTCTCCCTCTCTCCTCTCTCGAAACTCTCCTTGTCAAACATCGAGAGTCCCGAGATAGGTCCGTTCTCTTCCAGCTTTTCCGCCCCCTTAACGATATACTTTTCAGGGCAGGTCACCTTCTCAACCACTTTTCCCGTGGTATATGCTTTCATCTTGGGTGTTAGCTCATTCAGATCATAGTTTTCGTTCGTGGTGATGCATCCGTTCATGGTACCCTTCTCACGAAGTATTCTGGTGAGCTGTCTGGTGTCAATACCCGCAATACCCGGGATACCCTGCTCCTCCATAAACTGCTGAAGTGAAACATCACATCTGAAATTGCTGGGAATCTTTGAAAGCTCCCGCACGATGAATCCATCCGGCCAAGCCTGACGGGACTCCATATCCTCGTAGCATACTCCATAATTACCTATGAGCGGATATGTCATACACACAGCCTGACCCGCATAGGAAGGATCCGTCAACACCTCCAGATATCCCGCCATGGAAGTATTAAACACGATCTCGCTGATTATTTCCTTTTCTGCTCCGAAATGCGTTCCTTCGAATACAGTTCCATCTTCCAGTATAAGAAATGCTTTCATATACTCATACTCCTCTATGATACCGCTCTAACGATACCATCATGATTGTCATTGCTTTTTATGTTCTCAAAAAAATCGCCAATTAAACGCACCTCCCCCTTGGTCTACCCCATTGTAGAGAAGCCGATAATCGGCGCTGTTTTTTTATTCTATTCTTTATTCGATCTGGTGCAGCCAAGCACCATTTCAGCACATATTTAATCTATCCTGTTCAGGCGGAGGCAATGATTGCTTCCATAAGCGCACCGTAAAGCGCCGCCGGTACTTAATGAGCTCTTTGCGAATTTAGTACCGCTGCGTGCGCGTCCCGAGCCGCGAGGCGTGTGCGCGTTGGAACTATCATTGCCTTTGCCGTCACTAAGTAAATTATCCATACTGCCGTCACTAAGTTGTTACATAAAGTACTTCACGCCCGACTCGAATATCTTCAGATCCTGCTCACCATAGATATTGATGGCAACCCCATCATCTCTACGCTCTGCATGAGCCATCTTACCAAAGCATCTTCCGTCAGGAGATGTGATACCCTCGATAGCCATATAAGACCCGTTAACATTCCACTCCTCGTCCATGGAAACATTTCCGTTTATATCGGCGTACTGAGTCGCAACCTGTCCGTTCTCAAAAAGCTTCCTGATCACATCTGCAGGTCCTACGAAACGACCTTCTCCATGTGAAGCGGGGCTGCAATATGTCTCGCCAAGCTTTGCCTCTGCAAGCCAGGGACTTTTGTTTGAAACAACCTTTGTGTAAACCATCTTTGAGATGTGACGATTAATGGTATTAAAGGTAAGAGTAGGTGAATCCGCATCCTGCCCGGTGATCGCACCGTTAGGCACAAGACCCAGCTTAATAAGTGCCTGGAATCCGTTACAGATACCCAGTGCCAGACCATCTCTTTCATTCAAGAGACGCATTACAGCATCCTTTAATTTCGCATTCTGGAATGCAGTTGCAAAGAACTTCGCACTTCCGTCAGGCTCATCACCTGCAGAGAACCCGCCGGGGAACATGATGATCTGTGCGTTGTCTATAGCCTTTGCATATTCTTCCACAGACTCGGTGATCTGAGATTCAGACATATTTCTGAATACCTTTGTCACAACATGTGCGCCGGCTCTCTCAAATGCCTTTGTGGAATCATATTCGCAGTTGGTTCCGGGGAATACGGGTATAAATACTGTGGGCTTAGCCACTTTGTTCTTGCATACATAGATGCTGTCTGCCTTGTAAAGAGGACTCTCCACGGCATCGCTTCCCTTAACAGCCTTGGTGGGGAACACCTTTTCAAGGGTTCCGGTCCATGCCTTTTCTGCATCCGCCATTGAGACAGCGCCCTCACCAAAGAGGAAGGTAGCTGTATCGGTAACTGTTCCGATGCCCATATAGTCAAGTTCCGAGAGAGCATCCATCTTATCCGCATCAACCTCTACGAGGATATTGCCGATTCCGTTTGTAAACAGATCCTCCAGATCAAGGTCAGGATCAAATCTGACACCGAATCCGTTACCGAATGCCATCTTGGCAGCCGCAGCGGCAACACCCTTTGCATCAACCGCATATGCTGCTTTTACAAGGCCCTGCTGCATGAGCTCGTGAATCTTTCCGTAAAGCTCTGCCACATCCTCATACATGGGAATGTCAAAGTCGTCCTTATCAATTTGGAAAAGAACAAGCCTGTCGCCGGCTTTCTTAAGCTCAGGAGTTATGATGTCTCCCTCCTTTGCAATGTCAACCGCAAAGGAGACAAGAGTGGGAGGAACATCGATATCATTGAAGGTTCCGGACATTGAGTCCTTTCCTCCGATGGAAGGAAGTCCGAAGCCGATCTGTGCATCATATGCACCCAAAAGTGCTGCGAAGGGCTGGCTCCAACGCTCGGGGTCGGATGTCATCCTGCGGAAATACTCCTGGAATGTAAATCTGATCTTTGAAGCATCACCGCCGTTTGCAACTATTCTGGCCATGGACTCAACCACAGCATAAATAGCACCGTGATAAGGGCTCCAGCTTGAAAGATAAGGATCGAAGCCATAGCTCATCATAGTGACAGTGTCAGTCTTTCCTTCGAGTGTGGGAAGCTTTGCCACCATAGCCTGTGTCTCGGTCATCTGATATTTTCCGCCATAGGGCATCAGCACACTTCCTGCACCGATTGATGAGTCAAACATCTCAACAAGTCCCTTTTGTGAACAGGTATTGAGATCGCGCAGAGTGGCGAGAAGTGCCTCCTCAAAGCTCTCCTTATCAATCGCCTCAGCAACAGCGGGAATTGAATACTTTTCGAAATAATTGTCCTCTTCGGAAGGGATATCCACCTTAACGGCAGTCTCCTGATGAGCTCCGTTGGTATCAAGGAAGGAGCGCTTTAAATTGACGATGGGCTTTCCTCTCCAATTTAGCACCAGTCTGGGCTCTTCGGTAACTGTAGCAACCGCAACAGCCTCAAGGTTTTCTTCCTCTGCGTAGCCAAGGAATGCATCCACGTCCTTAGGATCTACGACTACTGCCATTCTCTCCTGTGACTCTGAGATGGCAAGTTCTGTGCCGTCCAGACCTGCATACTTTTTAGGCACCTTGTCAAGGTCAACGGTAAGACCGTCAGCAAGCTCACCGATGGCAACGGAAACACCGCCGGCACCGAAGTCGTTACACTTCTTGATAAGTTTGGTTACTTCCGCTCTTCTGAAAAGTCTCTGGATCTTTCTCTCTGTAGGTGCGTTACCCTTCTGAACTTCTGCACCGCAGGTTTCGATAGAACTTGTGGTGTGAACCTTTGATGATCCTGTAGCTCCTCCGCATCCGTCGCGTCCTGTGCGTCCGCCCAGGAGGATGATGATATCTCCGGGATCCGAGGTTTCGCGGATAACATTGCGTCTCGGAGCAGCGCCCATAACGGCACCGATCTCCATACGCTTTGCAACATAGTTGGGGTGGTAAACCTCTTTAACATAACCGGTAGCCAGACCTATCTGGTTTCCATAGGATGAATATCCGCTGGCAGCGGTTCTCACGATCTTTTTCTGTGAAAGCTTACCCTTTAAGGTCTCTGAAACGGGAACGGTAGGATCTGCCGCACCGGTAACACGCATAGCCTGATATACATATCCGCGTCCGGAAAGGGGATCTCTGATGGCTCCGCCGAGACAGGTAGCTGCGCCTCCGAAGGGCTCGATCTCAGTAGGATGGTTATGAGTTTCGTTCTTGAAAAATACAAGCCACTCCTCCGTCTCTCTTCTGTCTCCGTAATCCATTTCTACGGGAACTACGATGGAACATGCATTTATCTCATCGGACTCTTCCTGGTCCTCTAATTTACCGTCTTTCTTTAATTTCTTTGCAGCGATGGTGCCCAGATCCATGAGACATGAGAACTTGTCATCCCTTCCTGCAAAAAGTTCCTCCCTGGTATCGAGATAGCTCTGATAGGTGGTCTCGATGGGGGAACGATAGTATCCGTCACCAAACTCCACATCCTTTAACTCTGTGGAAAAAGTGGTATGACGGCAATGGTCTGACCAATATGTATCGAGAACGCGGATCTCCGTCATGGAAGGATCGCGGTTTTCATCATTTTTAAAGTAGTTCTGAATGTGGAGGAAATCCTTGAAGGTCATTGCAAGGCCAAGTGAATCATAAAGTTCACGGAGCTCATGCTCTTCTAAGTCTTTGAATCCCTCAAATATCTTAACATCAGCCGGGTCGTCATACTCGGTGATGAGGGTCTCGGGCTTTGTAAGGCCGGTCTCTCTTGAGTCTACGGGGTTGATGCAATAGCTTTTGATCTTTTCAAAATCACCATCGGTTATAGTTCCGATGATCATATAAGTCACTGCGGTACGGATAACAGGATTTTCCTTCTCATTGAGGAACTGAATGCACTGTACTGCAGAGTCTGCTCTCTGATCGAACTGACCGGGGAGGAACTCAACGGAAAATACACGGGCATCTGCCGGTATATCAATGTTTTCCATATAAAGATCGTCTACAGGCGGCTCTGAAAATACCGTTTTGCAGGCTCTCTCAAAAGTGGCATCGGAGATATTCTCCACATCATAGCGGATGAAGATCCTGACATCTGCCACGTTGATTCCAAGATAATTCTTTAATTCTTCGTGAAGTTCCTTGGCCTTGACGGCAAAATCCTTCTTCTTTTCGACGTAAACGCGTCTTACATTACTCATGAATACATTTGCTCCTGTTAAGTTATGTAAATCAATACTTTTTATCCTACAAAGGCTCCCCCGCATATGGGGGAGCCCAGTAACCATAT
>CACXGM010000007.1 GCA_902767075.1 uncultured Lachnospiraceae bacterium | reverse complement strand
TGTCGTTTTCCTCATAAAAACTCCTGGGTAGATCACAGCTGCTGTCAGTCAAAAGTTTCCACATTTTAAGAATCCCTCCGATTTAAATTTTAAACCTCAAAAACTATATCATATATTATATGAATTATCAATTGATTTACTTTGATGTACTGCCGAAGCCGCCGTTTCTGACGCCCTCCGCATCATCATCCTCGGTAATACCGTATTGAAGGAAAATGCCCTGTGAAAAAGCATCACCCTTCTTCAGATAGGCTATCTTTCCCTCGTTTGAATCATTGGTCAGTTTCACAAATATATGGCCTTCGTTGTCAGAGCCGTAATAATCGCTGTCAACCACTCCCACGGTATTGTTAAGCTGAAGCCTGAACTTAAACCCGAGTCCGCTTCTGGGAAATAAAAACAACGCATAGTCATCATCTATCCTGCATCTTATTCCCGTAGGTATCTTAATGGTCTCACCGGGCTTTAAAGTAAAATCAAAAGGTGTATAAATATCATATCCTGCGGAAAAAGCTGTCGCACGCTTAGGAAGCTTTATTTCCTCATACATACTTTTTAATTCTTCCTCCGAATAGGAAAAATCAGACATTCCTGCCTTGAATTGGTCAAATGATACTTTAAAAAACTTTGCTACAGCTTTCATGTAAACTCCTTTTGTTAATATAGATTTCCGGCCGGTATACAAATAAGATTTATCTAGTAAAAAACAACACGGCCCTCTTTTTTAGAGCGTTTAACGTCAATAATACGCTGATTGATGCTTCCTGCCCAGTGGTATTGATTATCCTTTAAGATCTCGATATATTTTCCGTCTACCAGAACATCAATATAATCAAGATGTTCCAGGTCTTCAATTTCCTCGTAGGTATAGCCTGTATAGCACCAGACAGTCTTTAGCGGAAACTTTTCCCTGATCTCTTTTAAAAGCACCAATACTTCTGCTCTGTTTCCCGGGAAAAGAGGATCTCCGCCGGATAAGGTTATACCGCTGATATAATCTCTGGAAAGCAATTCAAAGACTTCCGCCTTTGCTTTCTCATCAAATATAAGCCCGTCATCCGGATCCCAGGTCACGGGATTATGGCAGCCCTGACATGCGTGCTCACAGCCCGACAGCCAGAGAACAACTCTTAAGCCGTCACCGTTTTTCATATCATCTTTTGTAATATCGTGGTATCTCATATTTACATGGACTTCCTGTCAGCAATTTCAGCCATCTTGGCAGCGTTTAATCTGGTGTCGCCGTGGACTCTTGAATAGGATAAATAACCATTCATACGGTCGATCTTTGTCAGATTCCTGCTACCGCATTTAGGGCAGACATCCATCTCCAATTCCTCATGACCGCAATCATCACAATATGCAAGGGACATATTTACTCCCTCATAGAATCCCATCTTCATGGCCCGTCTGATCAATGTACGTATGGCCTCATAATTATAGCTGATGGGATATTTAACATACTGGATCTTTCCACCGTTGAACAGATCCCAGAATCTCTTTTCGTAATCCTGTTTTTCAATAGGAGTGATATCTTCTGAAACATGACAGTGAAAACTGTTTGAAACATAAGCTCTGTCAGATACCCCTTCAACAATTCCGTAGAGATTTCTGAACTGAGTAACCTGCAGTCCGCACAGATTCTCTGCGGGAGTTCCGTATATGGCATAGAGATTTCCGTCAGCTTCCTTGAACTCATTCACCCTTTTATTGATATGCTCCATTACTTCCAGAGCAAATGCACCGTCCTCAACAAGTGACTTTCCGTTATAGAGCTCCTGAAGTTCATTGAGGGCTGTAATACCAAAGGATGCAGTTGCCACCTTTAATATTGGCTTAATCTTATCATGGAGTCCTAAGTGACCTCCATAGAATCCGCCTTCACAATATGCCAGGGGATTGGTGGATGCTGTCATCTCACCAAGGTATGCATAGGTCCTGATATGGATCTGTCTGATCATTTCGAGATAATAATCAAGAACTGTATAAAAATCCTTGCTCTCACGTCTTGCTCTTGCCAGGATCATGGGAAGGTGCAGGGATACGACACCTATATTGAATCTACCCTTAAATACAGGCTCATCTTCATCATCTGCGGGATGGATACCGCCCCTCTTAAAATAGGGGGAAAGAAAAGCCCTACAGCCCATGGGTGAAATAACCTGTCCGTATTTTTTGTATATAGAAGCAACATAACCATCCCCTGTCAGTGAGAGCCAGTCGGGATACATACTCTTTGCGGAGCATTCTACTCCGGCTTCAAATACATCTTCAAGTTCACAGCCTTTTCCGTGAAGATTCTCGTCATACAAAAATACGATCTTAGGGAAAAGTACAGGCTTTTTAAATCCCTTCTTACCCTGTCCCATCTTACGGACACGGAGCAT
>CACXGM010000006.1 GCA_902767075.1 uncultured Lachnospiraceae bacterium | reverse complement strand
CAAGAAGCTGGACTTCTATATGTCCGGTGAAGAGACAGAGCTTGATCGTACCGTTGTGGACGAGATCGGTGACCCCATCATGCACCTGCTGCGTAACTCTGCCGACCATGGTATCGAGTCCGCTGAAATCCGTGCACAGAGAGGAAAGCCTGAGGCCGGTTCCATTTGGCTCGATGCTTACCAGGATGGTAACAACGTTATCATCGAAGTAAGAGATGATGGTAACGGTATCGATATCGAGGCTGTAAGAAATAAGGGAATTGAGCGCGGAGTCATTACTCCCGAGCAGGCAGCCGCAATGTCTGACAAGGAGGTCATCAACCTTCTGTTCAATGCAGGTTTCTCTACCGCAAAGAAGGTTACCGACGTATCCGGACGAGGCGTTGGTCTCGACGTTGTTAAGTCAAAGATCGAATCATTAAGTGGTGAAGTTGATGTTAAGAGCCAGCTGGGCGTAGGTTCCACCTGGACCATCAGACTTCCTCTTACACTTGCTATCATCCAGGCTCTCATGGTTGTTGTCGGCGGCGAGAAATATGCTATTTCTCTCGGATCCATTCAGACCATCGAGACTATCGACAAGAGTGATATCAAGCTTGTTCAGAATGAGGAAGTTATCAACCTCAGAGGAACAGTCATCCCTCTCATCAGACTCAACGAAGTTATTGAGACAGAAAGCCAGCCCATCGATGAGAATTCACTTATCGTTGTTATCGTTAAGAAGGGTGATAAGATGGCCGGACTTGTTATCGACGAACTCATCGGACAGCAGGAGATCGTTATCAAGCCTCTTGGCAAGTATGTAAAACATGTTAAGTTCATCACCGGAGCGACCATCCTTGGAGATGGTGAGGTTGCTCTTATCTTTGATGCAAATACTTTATTATAATGTGAAGGGAGACTTTAAAGATGGATCAGCTTAGTGTAAATAATAATCTTGTTCTTCCCGAAGACGGAGATGAGACCAAAATAGTTGATATTACATTCCAGTATATTGTTATCCGCCTCGGTGACGAGCAGTACGGCATTGACATCAGCTACGTTAACAATATCGTCAGAATGCAGCGTATTACCAGAGTTCCCAAGGTAGCTCCCTATCTCAAGGGTGTTATCAATCTGAGAGGAGAAGTTCTCCCCGTAGTCAGCCTCAGACTCAAGATGGGTCTTGAGGAGGATGTATACGACAAAGCAACCAGGATCATTATTTTAAAGACAGAAAATGAAGGGCAGATAGGTATCCTTGTTGACGAAGTAAAAGAAGTAGTTACTCTTTCCGAGAAGTCCATCGAGAAGGTTGCTCATGATTCAAAGAGCGAGAAGACAAACTTCTTGAGCGGCGTAGGAAAGAACAATGGCGAACTTATCTCGATACTTGATCTCAATATGATCACGCTCGAGGATAATTAATCTTAAACGAGGATATTTATGGGTGAATTAAATCTTGAACAGGTATCTGAACAGTACTATGACGTACTGAAGGAACTTGGAAATATCGGCGCCGGTAATGCGATGACCGCGCTCTCTCAGATGCTTAATTGCAAAATTGATATGAGAGTGCCCAAGGTTGAACTGCTTGAGTTCAACCAGGTCGGTGAAGCGGTTGGCGGAGATGAACAGATCATGGTCGGCGTCTTCCTCGGAGTAGAGGGAGACATCACCGGAAGTATGCTCTTTTTGGTGGAGGTTGAGTCTGCAAAGCATCTCATTGACAAGATCATGCCCGGCATGACACAGGCCGGAACCGAGTTTTCCGAGATGGAGCTTTCAGCAATGCAGGAGATCGGTAACATAATCACAGGTGCTTATCTCAACTCTCTTGCAACGATCACAAATCTTACCATTTTCCCTTCGCCGCCGGCTCTTACGGTAGATATGGCTGCCGCTATCATGTCGGTTCCGGCAATAGAATTTGGTATTTACGGAGATAATATTCTTCTCATTCAGTCACAATTCTTTGATGAGGTTGAGATTGACGGATATTTCGTTCTTGTGCCGGATATCGAATCATATGAGAGGATTCTGTCGTCACTTGGTATAAGTTTATAGTATTCGGAGAAAGACTATGAGTGAAGTAATCAAAGTAGGAATGGCTGACCTTAAAACATGCCTGCCTCCGAATACCGTCACAACGCTTGGACTGGGTTCATGCGTCGGTGTCGCTATCAGAGACACATCAAACAAGGTTGGCGGTTTGGCACACGTTATGCTGCCAGACAGTACGGCGATCAAAAACAGTCAGACAAATATTGCGAAATTTGCAGATACGGGAGTAGTGGAGCTCGTCAGACAGATGGAGGCCCTCGGCGCCGTAAGACGTCGTATGGTGGCCAAGATCGCAGGCGGAGCCATGATGTTCGCAACATCCAGCAAAAGTGCCGCCATGCAGGTCGGTGAGAGAAATGCAGAGGCGGTAAAGAAAGCTCTTAAGGAGCTGGGTATTCCCATCCTTGCAGAGGATACAGGTCTGAACTATGGTCGTACCGTTATCTTCAATCCCGAGACGGGTGATTTTGTCATCAAGACCGCGGGCAAAGGAGAAAAAGTTATTTAGGGGAGCTTTCCAAATGGATCAGAATGATAAGAAAAAATATATTCCGGTCATACTGATGCTGCTTGGCGGACTTATCACTGTTGTCATTACGTTTTTAAGATCATTTTCAATACTCGCCAAGCTGGGGTCACTTTTGGCCGTTATGGCTGTGATGTATTTTGTCGGCACTTTGATCCTGAATGTTATCAGGCACTTCGAAAAGGTAAACTTTGAGAAGGAGGAAGCCGAGAGGAAGGCCCGTGAAGAGGCTGAAAGTATTGCACTTGCGACGGATGGCAATGTCGAAGAAAAAGAATGACGGGGATAAGGTAAAGTGGACGAGGCCGCAAGAAAAAAGCTTTTAGATGAATATACAAAGAACAAGACACCGGAGCTTAGGGAAAAGCTCATTATTGAGTTTGCCCCGCTTGTTAAGCTTGTAGCAGGTCGTCTGAGCATGTACCTCGGATACAATGTTGAGTACGAGGATCTGTGTAGCTATGGTATTTTCGGCTTGATAGATGCCATCGATAAATTTGATTCCATGAAGGAAGTCAAATTCGAGACCTATGCAAGTCTCAGGATCAGGGGGTCCATTCTGGATCAGATCAGAAAGATGGATTGGATCCCGAGAACGATCCGCCAGAAGCAGAAGCAGATCGATTCGGTTATGAAACAGATCGAACAGGAAAAGGGCAGACAGGCCACTGATCTGGAAATAGCCGAGGGCCTCGGCATAACGGAAGATGAATTCTACGACTGGCAATCACAGATGAAGATCACCGGTCTTGTTTCTTTGGATGAATTTATGGAATCGGGAAGCGATGTTCCGCAGGGGTATGGCGGCACCACTGCCCATTTTGAT
>CACXGM010000005.1 GCA_902767075.1 uncultured Lachnospiraceae bacterium | reverse complement strand
CCGCCGCATGCTCCCCATCTTAGTCAAAGGCATGCGTCTATTTATTATGCTGGCATCCGCATGCTTTCTACTCAGCGAACTCGAAAACGCTGCGCATTTCCTCGTTCGCGGGCATTCGCTAAATGCCCGCAAAGACAAAAAAGCAGAGACTAACAAGCATGAAGCATACTCAGAATACTTCGTATTCTGAGTTGAACGCGGCATGCGCCGCATTCTCATAAGCAAAAAAAAGCTCAGAGAAGAATAAATTCTCTCTGAGCCTTTTATTTGCTTATTAATGCTTCTTATTGCTTACGCGCAGATTACTCGATAATAGTAGCAACACGTCCTGAACCTACTGTACGTCCACCCTCACGGTTTTTCGGAGTTATACTCATGCTTCCAAACCATGATAAAATGGGCATTTTTGTTTTTTCTGATTCCAATTTTTTACCTATTTTTTGTAGTTTTTCAGATTTTTAGAATCAAAATAGAATCAGTACAATCAAATTGTCTTGTCCGGTTTTGACATAAGCGTATCGATTACCGGATGAATAAGGGATGTATTCTCGATCGCATTTATAGCACAGACCTTCTTACCTGCATCTTTACTGGAAGCTCCGCAGTGGTATACCTTTTCATTTTTAGTCCCGTAATCTATCACTATAAAACGATCGTGGCAATCCTGGTTAGGCTTGATCTGTATCGTTGGATATTCATTGCCAAAATCCGTCACTTCCGATGATGTTAGGAATCCGGGACGGCCGAAACCATTCTCCGTAAACAATACCACATGAACGCCCTTCTTCTTATGTGATAAAAGGTGAAGTGTTTTGATATTCACGTAATCGTCGACCACATAAATACTCTTCTTCGCTTTCTTATAGATATCTATGTAAGCCATATCTGCTTCAAACTTTTGTCCTTTATAGATGACATAGTTCTTTAGTTCTGTATCCAGAATAAAGTTTTCGTTAATCTTGTTTATGCTTTCATTAATTGCGGCTATCTGCTTATCCGTCTCGTCCTGTCTTGCAAGTATCTTTTGATTTGTATCTGTAAGGCTTTTTAATTCTGTCTTAGTCACAAACTGTTGATTCTGTCGGATATAGTGACGCATTTCCCTAAAAGCCCGCATTATTGCTATGCTCTGTGCAACTGCTACTTCACTCTTAAGAACAGTGGCCAACATGTATGTCCCCTGCTCAGTATAAACAAAAGGATTTGTCCTGCTTTTCGAATTGATATTTGCGGTCGCATTTTGCGACCACACTTCTTCTACTTCTTCATCCGTAAGCTGAAACATAAAATCCAATGGAAAACGATCAATATTACGTTTAGCCTGCTCATTTACTCTCTTAACAGTATATCCATACAGCATCGCTATATCGGTATCCAACATAACATAAACGCCTCGTATCAAATATACAAGCCCCTCAAGATTAGCGACAGGTACTATCGTCAATTGTCTTTCGTCCATTAAAAGCCCCCTAACTACATCTTATCAATTTTGCGGTCGCAAAATGCGACCGCAAATAATTATGCAAGTGCATAGATTATAACATATAGCCTTCTTGCTTCAAAGGTTTTCTTTCTAAATTGCCACTCCCTTGTTTTTATCATGTGTAAGATCGCGGCTTTTCTGCTTTTGTGATTCAACCCGTGCTTTGTAACCGTCGAGTCTCTCACGGAGTGATTTGGGCCTAATGAATTCCTGGAATGCTTCAGACAGCTTCCGTTCTTTTATAAAACTCATTACCTGCTCAAGTTTTCCTTCAATATCACTGTTTTTGCTCTTAAGAGATTCCATCCTGGCCTGCATTTTATTCAGTTTCTGCGTAAACTCTTTATATAACCTTTCAAAAGTCCCTGCTATTCTGTATCTGGAGAGCATGTCATCGAAGGTCTTCTGCGGAATTTTGACCATAGGCTGCTTATCGAAGATTCCGGTAGCATCCTTCGCCTGGTCCCTTATTTTCTGTATTTCTTTTTCAACAGGTTCTCCGGATACGATCATGGCATCCAGGAGATACGTCTTTTCCGCTACAGCTTTCTCCGTGTCAGCTATCTGTTTTTTTATCTCTTCAAGCTTTTCTTTCTGGACGTCGATTTCATCTTCGCCGTTGGAGAGTTGATTTCCAATACGTGCCAAAGCTCCCTCAGCCTCGATCTTCTCTGCGTTAAGGATCTCGATCTGTGCCTCAGCTTCTTCTTTTTCCTTCATGGCCTGCTTATATTCCGGAATGGTGTAGCTGTCCCTGTTCTCTCCGATGACATCAATCTCTATACCATGTTCCTGACAAAGTTCTGAAATATAAGCTCGTTCCCGTTCCTGCCAATGCATGGTCTCATTGTCATTCTTACCGGCAGCCGGAGCAATCCCCATCTCCTGCAGCCCCTTGGTAAGACTGTTTCTCACACTTAATCCCGTCTTATATCCGTGTGCTACAGGGATATAATCAAGATGTAGATGCGGTGTTGCCTCATCCATATGAAGCACAGCATTAAAAAGATAGAGGTTCGGATTTCTCTCCTGAAATGATCTGACGTACTCATCCAGAACCTCTTTCGCCCGAATCGCTTCAGCTGACAGATTGCCGTTTTCGTCAAGGACTCCGGTATCATCCTTTTTCCCAACCTGTACAACGATCTCATAGAACTGCTTTTCATTATTCCCGGAATTCTTTATCTTATTCAGGTAATCATCAATTTTGCGGTCGCTCCGTTTCTGCTTGTCATTGTATTCTCTTACTGCATCCCCGAAGACCTGCTCATAAGCTTCGCGAAGAGGTTGCTTTATATATGTAACATCCCATTTCATTCTGTCCTTATCGACATTATCCGCAATGAAATCCCGATTATCATGACTGATACTTCCCTTACCTTTTACAAATGATATTGTCTTTCCCAATTATCTTTACCTCTTCCCGTAGTTTTATCGGAACACGCCGCCCGATCGCTCCCCCTTCTGTTACTCTTTTCAAGAGTAACGCCTTATTAGTTTTGACACTGCGTATCAAAACATAAGCCGCTCTTCCGAGGGATCCTTCCGGAGGACTCCTGCGGAGGGCATGGATCCACGTTACTACTCTCACTAAAAATCGCATCATAAAAATTTCCGGTGGATCCTCTTATTTCTTCCTGCTGATACACACGTACGCGTGTCACGCGTTCGTTGTACAAAATAAAGGAAATATCACCATCTGAAATCCTGATGCATCCCAATCGCATCCAGGTACTTATTTCGATACGCTTCCCTTTCCTCTTCCGTAGGAGCGGTTTTTGATTTGCTGTATAGCTCCCGGCGGGTTAATGAATCCACTTTGCTCTCCAGAAAATCCTTAATATCATCTCTTCCGGATTCATCATCAAGAAGATGAAATCTGATGAGTTTTATAAATGCATCATACGGTATCATCACATTCTTCATTATTCTTTCCCTTCAAGACCGCAACAATGCAATGAGTTTATATTTTTGCAACCTTGCAGTCTTCATGTCCGCAATCTTTATCTCGTTGCGTTGTTGCGTCCTTCCTTTTATTCCCTCAGGCTACCAAGTTCCCAATACCAGATATTGCCAACCTTTTTGGCTCCGATACCGAGTTGTTTCTTGATAAGTTCCATCGTCCGTTTCGATATCCCGGCCTCTTCCGCAGCTTCGAATATCTCATTACTGGGTACCGGTACATTGTCCTGAGCTAATTTGCGTAACAACTTTATCGCAGTTTCCTGCTTACTATCCTTGGATACATATCCTCCAAGGACTTCATCAGCAGTAATATCATAATCGCCTATCCATTCAAATCCTTCAGCCGATAACCGAAATGCTTTAGAATGTCCAGGAGCCGCCAGGTTATTCTTTATTTGAACAACTGCTCTGATCGAATCATCGCCTTGTATTCGTCCGACCAAAAGAACACTGCGGGCAACAGCATAAAAATCAATGGATCCCATTCCTCTGTATGCAGCTTTATTTCCCGATGCTTTATTCATGTGACCGATCAGGATAACTGCGCACTTATGCTTTTCCGCCAATGCCCCAAGCCTCTTGGTCATGTCTCTAGCTTCGTTAGCTCTGTTCATATCAACGTTTCCACCAAGATATGCCTGTAACGGATCAAGGATAAGCACCTGCGCACCGGTTTCCATAAGAGCCTGCTCCAGCCTTTCATCTGCCATTGAAAGAGACGTATTGCTTTCATCGATGACGAGAATGTTGGAGCAATCAGCGCCTGCGGATTCAAGTCGAGGTTTTACGGTATCTGCAAGCCCATCTTCAGCAGTCTGGTAGATAACCTTTAGAGGATGGTCCGGGGGATCTCCCTCAATGCTCTCACCTTTAGAAAGTCCGGCTGCAAGATTAAGCACAAACGTAGTTTTCCCATCCCCCGGATCCCCCTGTATTATCGTAAGTTTACCCAAAGGAATAAACGGATACCACAACCAGCTGATTTCCTCTGACTCAATATCCGACATCTGAATAATCTTTAATTCCTTGTTTTCATCCATTGCCCGTTACCTCACTGATTTTGTCTTCGAACTCTCTTCTTGTTTTATCAAGTAACCCTGCTACCTTTTTCTGCTCACTGGGATATAGGTGTCCATACGTGTTCAATGTAATCTTGATATCTTTATGTCCCAGTCTTTCCTTTATTATCAATGGCTGTACTCCCAGATGTATCAGGTAGGCAGCATGTGAATGCCTCAGATCATGAACTCTGATTTTCTTTACACCAGCCTTCGCTATATGATGCTTCATGGTATGCTGAACAGCCTCAGCGCCGATCGGAAATAATCTTTCATTCCCCAGACATTTGTATCTTCGGTTGATATAATCGGATACCTCTTTAACCAAGAAATCAGGCAAATCTATCGTCCGTATCGAACTATCAGTCTTTGGAGTCGTTATTATATCCTGTCCATTATGCCTGAAATATGTTTTTGTAATACTCATCTGTAAAGAAGCAATATTAAAATCATCAGCCGTCAGTGCAAGCAGCTCCCCGATCCTGCATCCCGTCCAAAAAAGGATCTCAAACATTACATAGTGCATGCTACCCACTTCGTATGTAGCTATAAATTTTCTGTACTCATCTTCAGTCCAGAAATTCAGGCTTCTTTCATTGAAATTCCCCATCTTCTTTACACGCTTACAAGGGTTATTTTCCAGTCCGTATATCTTCTGTGCGTGTGAGAAGATAGCAGTCATCTGATTCTGAAGCATCCTGAGATAAGCATTAGAGAAATCATTATTATTCCTGATTGTATTCTGCCAATCGATGATGTCTGATGGCTTTATCTCATTCATATTCCGGGTTCCCAAATATGGTATGACGTGTGTATCGATCATATATTTCTTATTCCTGATGGTTCTTTCCTTCAGTTCTCCGACTTTATCTTTGAAATATACATCAACAAAAGATCCCAGCTGCATGCTCATATCAGCACAGGCTTTTCGTTTATACTCCGACTCATACGTCTGTGCCTCTTTCTTGGTAGCAAATCCTCTCTTGAGCTTCTTTTTTCTTTCCCCTGTCCAGTCCGTGAAATAAAACTGGGCATACCAGCTTCCGGAGCTGTCATCTTTATATACCGGCATTTTCCTCACCCCCTCATAATGATTCAGGTAATACCACGCTCTTTTGATGTCCAAAGAACTTTTCTTCCCAATATGCCCTGGGAATCTTTCCGGAGATTATGATATAACCTTTTTCCGAAAGTTCTTCATTCATCTTTCTTATAAGCTGATATGCCTTTCCTTTGGATACGCCTACTTCTTCCGCTATGTCTTCAGCAGTCATCATATACTTGTTCATAATATTCCTCCTTGTTATTAGATTTTTTGTATTTTATTAGGTACCTTGTATTTTTAATATAGTATCAGATATTTAATATGTCAAGGATAATTATTTATATTTTAATATTTTCTATTTGTTTTCTTGTTTTTCATTAAAAATATGATATAATCCAATTATGCTGTGGCAGGATATGGAATTGATAGGTTGCGTCTGGCAAACAAAAAAATGCGAATAGGAGAAACGATATGCGATTAAGCCACTACCTTGAATTAGGCAAGAAAATGAAAGCTCTTCGAACTAAGTCCGGTTTATCTCAGAAGGCCATGGCAGAACAATTAGAGCTGTCGGTTCCTTCTTATTCAAACTATGAAAACGGATATAGCGAGCCGCCGGTAGAAGTTCTTCAGGACTTTTGTGATATATTAAACATTACAATGACCGATCTTCTGGAATTCAAAGTATCCACAAGCTCACACTCGAATTTAAAAACTTACTCGGATATTATGAGGCTGATAATAGAGTTTAAGAGGAATAACATTCCTGTAACCTGTAATGTATCTGTCAATAAACAGACCAAACGTCTTGTAACTACGATTGATGTAGAAAGCCCGCAACTTTCCGCAATGATATCCAGGTGGAATGAATTAAACGAAGCACTCGAAAAAGATAAGATGGATTCTGACGAATATAATATATGGATAGAGGATCTGATGACTGGCTTTAATATACCGATAAAAATCGTTTAATTTTCGCTATCCATTGAGAATTTTTGAAAAAAATAGAATCATTTTAGAATCACTGACCAAATTTTCATAAGAAAAGCGCAAAAAAAGGCTTCCTGAGATAAACCCTGGAAGCCTTGATTTTACTGTATTTGAGTAAGATTACTCGATGATTGAAGCAACACGTCCTGAACCTACAGTACGTCCACCTTCTCTGATGCTTTGTATCGTAATCGTGGTCTCAAACCATTGAAAAATGGGCATTTCCGTTTTTCTAGTTTCTTATTTCACGTTCATTTTTTGCCTTTTCTCAATTTTTTAGAATCAAAATAGAATCATAAACACTCAGTATATGTTATCTATTTATCGTTATCACACGCAAACATTTTAATAGAAAATATCAAACACAAAAAAGATCCTATTAAAAATACCATTGGAATACATATGTACGGGATCATTGGTTCCAAGAGATATTCCGATATTTTTGCCATCGAAAAACAAATCGCTGTCCCTACTGCAAAAGTAATAATCCTTTTT
>CACXGM010000004.1 GCA_902767075.1 uncultured Lachnospiraceae bacterium | reverse complement strand
GAGCAAGCGGATTCATCGGAACCGAACTGCTTGCAGAACTGAAAGAAAGAAATCATACAGTTATCGCACTTACAAGAGGAGGATCCGTACACACGGATTCTCCTTATTGTGTATGGCGCGAGACTGACTACACAGAAGAGAGCCTTGCGAAAGCTCTTGACGGAGCTGATGCGGTGATACATCTTGCCGGCGTCCGTGGGACCACATCGGATCCGGATGACTATGTGATCAATGAGATCATGACAGATAATCTGATCAAAGGGATGGCAGCTGCAGGAGTGAAGAGAATCGTCTTCGCTTCCACTATATCGGTATATGACGATATAGATACTATCCCGTGGCAGGAGGAGTATCCGCTAAAGGGAAGAACCATGTATGGATGCTCCAAGATCGAGTGCGAGGACAGGATAAGATTCAGCGCAGAAGAAGTGGGATATACGTTTGCAATCGCCCGCATAGCACAGGTACTTGGGCTTGGAGAAAAGCGACGCGGGATGATGAACGTATTCCTTGATACAGCAAGAGAAGGTGGCGAAATAAAGGTCATAGGAAAGAGCGAAGCGAAGAGACAGTACATATATGTAAAAGACCTCGTAAAGATACTGGCGATGCTTGCAGCCGGTGAAGGATCCGAGTATGCCAGGGGAAACATAACTGTCAATGCAGGTATGCCGCATGCATACACCAACCTGGAAATTGCAGAGATAGTCAACAGAGTATACGGAAACAGGACTCCTATCAATTATGATGACTCATCCCCGGAGACAATAAAGCCATCCTGTATGGACATAACAAGACTGAGAGGAGAACTGGGCTATATTCCGATGGATATGGAAGAAGCTGTACAGGATATCCGCATGCAGCAAGAACAGTAAAACAACAGGCAAAGCAACTTATCATCAAAGCGTGAATAAGAAGCAAACTAAATGCAGCTCCGGTGCGCTGGAGCTGCTGTGCTGTCTGAAAGATTATCTTGGAATATCCTTCTTGCTGTCGGTCTGGGTATATATATCCCGCACAACGTATTGCGGATAATTGCCCATCGTCAGGAACATCCTGCCGACATATTCACCTACAAGGCCAAGCGTAAGAAGTATGATGCCTGAGAAGAATATGATGGTCATCATTGTTGATGTCCAGCCGAGGATCTTGGTCTTGCTGACGATCTTTCGGAACAGAAGCCAGATCAGGCCAATTAAGCCGCAGATACTTATAAACACGCCCATCCGCTTGGATACCTGAAGTGGTACGATAGAGAAACCTGAAATGTTCGACCACAGACTCAGGAGCTTCTTAAGAGTATATCCTGACTCGCCATACGCTCTGTCAAAATGCTTGATCGGGACGCTCTTGATTCTCGTCGCCGATACCGTACGGAGAATGAGGCCCTGCATCTGAGTGTAATGGGCAGGGTATTTAATAATGCTGTCCCTGACATACTTGCGCATCACAACAAAGCTGGATGTCTTCATGTCCTTAGGCTTGCCTATGAGGACTCGTACGCTCATATGGGTAAACCATGAACCAAAGTTCCGGAATCCTGAATGCTTTTTGTCTGCATAGTACCCATATACGACATCGCAGCTGTCATCGAGTCCGCTGATCATTGTGTCGAGCTGGGATGGATGAGTCTGCATATCGTCATCCATGAAAATGATGACATCCCCTTCAGCATAATTGAGCCCGCAGATCAGGGCGTTATGCTGACCTACATTGTGCGCAAGGGCAACAGCTGTAACAAAATCATGGTCTGAGGCAAGCGCCTCCAGTTCTCTTACAGTGGCGCCATCATCGGGAGAGAAGTCATCGACAAGGATAAACTCGTAAGGGGTTCTCCCCAGACGCGTCATTTCAGCACTGGCCTCTTCCACGACCTGCCTTATTGTATGTGATGATGCATAACATGGAATAACAATTGAATATTTCATATGTTTTGTCTCCTTAAATCCTTTGTTATTGTATTATGTTTAGGGCAAGTTCGCAATGATGAGTTGCTTATAAAGAGGACGTTTTGTATCCGGATGGTTTTTATTGCTAAACATTTGTTATATTGTTTGAATAACTTGACTTGTTTTGCTAGAATATGATAAATAGGTATACTATCTATAAAGGAAGAAGGGGAAATAGTTATGAAGAAAAGAACAATCTCCATGTTGCTTGTGTTGCTGATGATATTAAGCACAGCAGGCACATGTGTTTTTGCCGATGTAGATGAGCCTCAGACTGAAGGAGCCACAGTTGTTACCGAGGCAGATGCGGGCGCAGACGTTGATCTAGTAGGAGATCCTGTTGCTTCTGAGCCAAAAAACGAAAGCGCAGAAGACTCTGTTGGATTTTCCGTTACAGCTGCTAAGAATGGAACAACTGATGCGACTGTTACATGGACCGGTGCTCCTGAAGGGTCAAAAGTAAGGATCACACCGCTTCCTGAAGGCGGAGATGCTGGCGATATGAAGACCTTCAATGGAGCAGCAGGGACTGCACCAATCACCGGACTTACTCCAGCTACTACATATAAATTCCTGGTTGAGCTTCTAGATGCTGAAGGCAATCCAATTGTAGATGTTGAAGGCAATCCAATTGCTATAACCACTAACTCAATCAAGACAGATGCTGAAAAAATCGTTCCGGATAAGCCTGCTGTAGCTACTTATTCTGCATATAACAGTGTTGCTCTTGAGTGGGGTCCTGTTGCTGATGCTGCATACTACAATGTATACAGAGACGGAAGCCTCGTCCAGAACAGAGTGACATCCAGATCTGTGTTTGATCCAAGCATGTGTGCATGTATTTGTTATGGCATCAATGATGATAGCAACCATAGTTTTCAGGTAGAAGCTGTTTCTTCTGATGGTAGTGTTGCGAGATCAGATGTCAGGACAGATGCAAGAGTCAGCCGTATGTACATCAGAATTACTTTCAAGCAGAAAAAGACACTGAAGTCACATGATGGCAGCAAAACAAAGTATACTTTTAAGAAAGGACAGACCGTCAACGCCTTTGGATTCGGATCTGGACAGTATTACTTTACTTACAATGTAAGAGGTAGAGACTGCACATTCTATGTAAACTATGGTCGTGTCAGAAAACCGACAGCGCTCTATACTAGAAGCTTTAATTACAATGAAAGAGAAGCTGAATACTTTGTGCTGACGACAGGTAAAGGCAGCTCTACCAGTAGATTGATTTGGGCAAATCTCTATACGCAGCACATCTACCTGTTTACTAGAGTAAATGGTCTCTGGAGAGTAAATTCTGGTACTTACAGCAATTGGGAATGCTCTTCTGGTAAGGCATCATCACCTTCACCAACCGGACTTAGCTTTACAATCAAGAACAAGTATAAGAGACACAGCTCTACAAGATTCTGGAATACATATAAAGGACAGGCTGCTATTCATGGACAGGTAAACAAGACATACGGAAAGCCACTTTCACATGGATGCATCCGTAACCCGAATGCTAAGGCAGAGTTCATCTTCAAGAATTATCCGAAGAAGACTCGCGTAATGGTTTACTAGTCCTGTAGATTACGGAAGTTAAATAATACGAAAACTGCACCATGCATGAAGTTTTAATTGACACTTCGTGCATGGTGCTTTTATTATATGTTTGTTATGTTGAAATCACTTAAGTCGTTATTCATGAATAGCAGAAATGCAGAGAGGGACAGTTATACCTGGAACATGGTCCAGAGTATGCTGTTCGCTGTGCAATCGGCGATACTCCTCATGGTCATCAACAGGACCAACGGTCTGGATGATGCAGGGGTATTTTCAATTGCGTATGCTGTAGCGAGCCTGATCTATTATCTTGGAGAGTTTGGGGTCAGGAAGTATCAGATAACGGATGTCAATGAGAAGGCTTCGTTCTGTGATTATCACACACACAGAGTGACTACGTGCCTTATAGCAATGCTTGCCAGCTTTGTATATGCCGGGGCTCTTCTTGGAACGGGGCAATACACCACATACAAATTCCTCATAGTGATCATCGTATGTGCGATGAAGGTGCTTGAGTCATACTGTGATGTTTTCTTTTCAAGATTCCAGCAGAAGGGCAGGCTGGATGTTGCGGCCAAGGCCAGCACGTACAGAATAGTCCTTCCGATGGCAGCATGCATGGCATCG
>CACXGM010000003.1 GCA_902767075.1 uncultured Lachnospiraceae bacterium | reverse complement strand
TACCCTTCTTCATCTCTCCGCCGTACCAGGTGTTAAGGATAACCTGCTCGCGGCTGGTAACGTTGAAGAGAACTGCAGTCTCTGAATTGAGGCCAAGTTCCTTGTAATTGTCTACCTTTGCCTTAGAAGCGGTGTAAACTACGAAGTTGGGCTCGAAGTTTGCTTCCTCTTCTGCGCTGGGCTTAATGAACATATTTCTAACGAAGTGAGCCTGCCAAGCAACCTCCATGATGAAGCGGACTGCCATGCGGGTGTCCTTGTTTGCTCCGCAGAATGCATCAACAACGAAAAGTCTCTTGTTTGAAAGCTCTTCTACTGCAAGCTTCTTACAAGCATCCCATGCTTCCTGGGTAGCTCTGTGGTTATCATTGGGATACTCCTCGCTGGTCCACCATACGGTGTCATGAGCCTTTGCATCGTCAACGATAAACTTGTCTTTGGGAGAACGTCCTGTGTAGATACCGGTCATAACGTTTACTGCGTCAAGCTCGGTAAGCTGTCCCTTGTCAAATCCTGTGAGGTCAGCCTTTGTTTCCTCGTTGAAAAGAACTTCATAAGAGGGATTGTAGATGATTTCTGTGGCACCGGTGATGCCGTACTGAGTTAAATCAATGTTCTTCATTTACATTTATCCTTTCCTTGGTCATATATTTTTAACGCTTTCTGTTTACGATAAAAACAAGTTTTCATCAAACACAACAAAGCGAAAAATCACCTATTCTGTATTTTATCAGATGCGCAAATTTTGTCAATGCCGCGACCAATAGGAAAACCTTTTTTTGATAATATTTTTCTTTATAACTTCAGTACGGCAGGTGCCTTTATTTATTTACTGCTCTTTTACAATTCTGACGGTAGCGGGCGCTCCGCCGTAATCATCAATATTTGCGGCGCTTCCTGAATGCTCCCAGGACTCCACCGAAATATCAACACCGGTAAGCTGACCAAAGGTAAGATTTTCAAGTGTCTGCCTTGTAGCAGCCGAGATCTGAGGTCTGAATACTGCGGAAGGATAATCCACATCTCCCTCCACGAATGCAAATGCACATACATCACTGAATATCTCGCTTACAGGGAAATCACTGTCAATGGTTACACCTGCAGGGATGGTAATGGTCATTACGCCACCGGAGCCGCCTGTGTAAGGAGTATAATCGCTGCTTGTGTAATCTGCGTAATAGTAGAGCTTGTGGAGACGACCTGCTGCAATGGATACTGTCTTAACCTGCTTTGTAAATACAGAACTGCTGAACTCGGCAGTGTATGTAGCAGAACCTTCGGTTACAAGCCCCGGTGCCACATAGTTGCTGACAGTGGTATTAACAACCTCAGTGATGACATCTCCGCATACGGAACATACAGCCTTTGCGGTCACAACGGAATTGTCAGAATTCCAGGTATATGTGATATCGCTGTAGTTATGTACTCCGGAAGCTTCACCTACTTCCTCCGTCTTCTCCTCATTACAGTTTTCACAGATATATCTGTAAAGCTTTGCATGGATGCAATCGCTGTCTCTTACCAGAGTTCCGCCGTCCCATCTGTGACCGATGGTGGGTAACTTTTCTTCGCGTGTCTCGCCGCAGTTATGGCAGGTATATACCTTCAAGCCTTCTGTGCTGCAGGTGGGCATTATGGTGATTGTTCCGCCGTCCCATCTGTGACCGGTTGCCTCTATCTTTTCTTCGTAGGTCTCGCCGCAATTGAGGCAGGTATATCTGATGGCACCGCTGTTTTCACAGTTTTCATGATAGAGTATATAACCACCGTCATATCTGTGGTTTGCGCAATACCACTCTGCCCTGAATGTCATATCGTCATAGGGCATTGATACTCTGCGGCCGGGTTCATATGTGATCTTTACCGTTCCGTCACTTACCCATCTGAGGGCATATCCGTCTTTTTCTTTCTGAGCATCGGTGTATTTAGGAATTACTACTTCTTTTCCGCCCTCGCCCTCAAGCTTGGCAACTTCCTTGTTGCCCACCATAAACTTCATGGAACCGCCGGTACGTTCCGTTATAACCGCATCAAATCTCACGTTCTTTGCAGGCATAGTCATGGAATCTTCAAAGTCCGCGGAATTCACTCCGTCTGACATCTTCCAGGAAATATCGGTACCGGTGGTGCTGATAGCTGTAAAGTAGCGATATCCGGAAAGCTGTGTTCCATAAGGTATCATAGCGGTTGCAAACTTTCTGTCGCCGTAATACCACTCTGCCGGATAACTTTGAGGCTCAATTTCAGCCACGATCTTTGCATCTTTGGCAGGCATGATGTAGTATGTGCCCTCTTCATATTCGTCGGGTCTGTAACCCCTGAAGCCTGTGGCATCGTTAAGTTCCTTCATGCTCCAGCATTTCAGAGTGTATCCTTCCTCAAATTCAGGATCCGGCATTTCGGGTGTAAATCTGCTGAATGCCTTTACATCTTCCGTCTTTATGGTATCGCCGTCGCATACCCAGCTGAGCTTATAGGTATTTGCATTTGCATAGAAATCAACAAAGATTGATTCCTTGCCCATCACGGACTTATCGGTAAGAGCCTGAACTTTGTCTTTCTCTTTTGCGGAATAGAATTCCACTTTGTCCAAAGTGACTGCAGCCTTGTACTCATCCAGAACCTTCCGGGCATCACCGAGATAATCCTCGATCTTACTGTTTGCGGGAACATCCGTAACCTGTCCAAAGCTGATGAGTCCTCCGGCTTCGCCCTCCGCATTGGGATCTCCCCAAACTCTCCATGCGATTTCGTTGACGATATGGTTGTAATATACCTTTACAACCGTATCACTTGATGCCATCAGGAAGTACAGAGTACCCTCTCCGTTTTCCACGGTATCAACGATATTCTGCCCGTAATTGTTGTAGTTCCGGAATGCTGCTTCGGTCTTTGCAGCTATCTCGAGTGCTTCATCGTAATCCGCAGGATTCATTGTCTTCTGGTAATGATCCCATGCATCCTGTGAAAGTCTTATGAGTTCCTGATATCTCTCGGAGAAAAGTCCGGTATCGGCAAATTCCACCCAGTTCAGACGGTATCCGTCAAACTTGTACGTGAAGTCTTCGTCCACAATAAGGTCATACTCAACGCCGTTGAATCCGTCGAATTCACCCTCATCCTTGAGCTCATATTCTCCGGAGCCGGGCTCCTTCTCAATATAGTACTCAACCGTAGCGGTAGCGGGTGTTCCCTGCCAATGAAGGCTCACAGTACGCTGGATCTTCATGGTGTTGAAACCAAAGGTATCGTTCTTGTATGTGAGTGTCACTTCACCCCATACCTCTTCTGCAAGGGTATCTGCAGGTTTTACCCTCACCTCATTTGTGGCGGGAAGATAGATGAAGGAGCAGGTTTCAAGCCTGTTTCCATCCTTGTCTGTATCGTGACATTCTACGATGAAATGCTCCTCATCATACTGGGTATAAGTGCGGCCGCGCATGGTGAAGGACTTACCGTCTCCGACGCTTGCTGTGTCATCCATATTCTCTTCACTGACTTCACCGGACTTCATCTCCATCATGTTGATGTTGTATAGATCATCCGGCATAGTAACTGTGTTTTCGCCCTCCTCGTACTCGATGCTCAGGCAGTCATCACCTTTTTCAACAGTAAAGTCCAAAGGTACAAACTCTGCTCCCAATTGAACAAGAGGCCAGGTGTTTTCGTATATGGTAAAGCCGGTTGAGAATTGTCCGTCTCCCAGCTGAGCCACAAAATTGATCTCAACATAGATACCTATCTCAAAGTACAGCGATCCCATGGCGCCGCTGGTAGAGCCTTTGCCGGAAGTCCATTCGTACCAGACGTATAAGAATCCGTAAACTTCCGCATATACTCCCACCTCTGCGGTTACACCGATGGAAGCAAGCTTTGTGCTGATAAGACCAAGTCTTACATCAATCCTGATACCGACTCTGATGCCGATCATACCGAAGGCATAGAAGTCAGCCCTGAAATTGGGTGTTGCAAGGTCTGCCTGACCGGATGATTTCTCATCTTCGCCTTCCTGGGCAACATATCTTCTGATGTGATAAGTAAATCTCTTTGCGTTCTCGTAGGTAACACCGGTACCTATCATGGCATTGAGTTTGAAGGATACTACGAAGTATGCTCCGATGCTGAATTCCACCAAATGGAAAGGATCTACCGGAGTTGCGAATGTACCGATCTCAACATTTACGAGGTCAATGTATTCCGCATCATTTCCAAGCATTCCCGAATACTTTGTGGGAAGGTCTCCGCCGACTCCGGGTGAATTGAAGTCCTGCATCGGGCCGTCGTCATCATCCTTGTTTTCGTTTTCGTTTCCGCCCTTGTCACCCTTGGACCATTCTTTTCCGGAGGCTCCCTTATTCAGTTCAGCCATCTTCTTTAAGGTGTCTCCGCCCTTTATCAGGTTCTTTACAACGTCTTTTCGCTTTTCTTTTCCGTCTCCTGCCTCATCATTGTACTGATTAACAAGATCTGAGAATTCACCGTCTTCCGACTCGGGGCCTACGGTCATTATGGTGACATTGAGTCCGAATCCTGTATATGTACCGCACTCAAATGTAGGATCGATGTCTATGTATCTCATGACGGGAATGAAGCCAAGAACATATGCCCATTTAGCATTTACGCTGATCATAGGGCTGATCAGGACCTCCTGCTCGAATATGATCATAGGAGTGATCTCAAGGCTTCCTGCGCTTCCAAGTGAGATTGTGATCTTAAGTGATACGGTTACTTCTGCGCGAAGACCTGTTTTTTTTTCGAAATGCTGAAGCTTGCTGCCTACCACAAATGAAACCTTAACATCATCAACCTTGACCTTTTCCCCACCTGATGCAAGCTTTCTTACTTCCTCAAAGGTGATATCCTCACCCTCGGAAGTCTTGAAGGTCATGGACTCAAGCTTGTCCCTGTTCTGATATTTGTCAAGATCCGCATCATCCTCCAGAAGGGCTGTGCACAGGTAATCGCTGGCTTCATCAACAAGTCTGCTCCTGTCTATCTCTTCCAGCATGGAGGATTTGATAGCCTCTTCATCTATCTCTGCAAGATCGGGATCAATCTCACCCATCTTCATATGAAGGTCGGTGGAGGAAATGATTTCTTCTATGGGAACAATCTCAAATTCAAAAGTGGTATTTCCGTTCTTTTCAGAAACCGAAGTTACCTTTGCATAGTATTCTAGGTTTGCTCCGACAGAATCTTCGAGTTCTACTTTATCGCCAAGTTTTCCATCATAGAATGCGATATAGTCACCCACATCAATGGTCACATCACCGTCAATTCCCAGAACCTCCATAAGATCTTTATCAAATTTAAGATCATTTTTTGATACTGTAGCAGTAGCACCATCGGTTACTTTATTTACGCTGACGGGAATGACATCGGGTATAGCGATGACATCCTGGAAATTAGCCTGAACATATTCATATTTTCCATCGCCCAATACCTTGGTTATCTCATAATAACCGGTCTCTCCGTCCACACTGTTGTCTTCGTGAAGCACTCCGTCATATACTGCGACGATTGAACCTTCTTTAAGCGCCTTTTCACCCTTGTAGGTAAGGGTGCCGTTTACTTCTTTTTCTTCTACTTTGGATTCGCCGTTTTCATCCACGGAAACAGTAAACATACTTCCGAGAGTAACGCCTTCCACCTCTTTTAAAGGAAGGAAAACAACGCCGGAATCAACAGTCATGTTCTGCACTTCTTCGCGACCTACAGTGAAGTTGTAGTAGGTGATATATTCTGTGCAGACTTCTCCGCCAAACACAAATCTCAATCTTTCGGTATTAAGGATCTCTACCTGGAAAAGATCTCCCTTTGCCCACTCTCCTTCGGGAGTGATCTTGTATCTTTCCGTCTCTCTGAAGCTTGAATTTGCCTTTACGATCTCGCTTAATCTTAAAACATCCTCGATCTCATATCCCAGTTCTTCTCTCCAGTATCTCTCAAGGCTGTCATCCTCTGTAAGTCCGTACTTTTCCTTCAGTTCCGATTCGGTATAGGTTCCTATTTCAAGGATGTTTTCCAGAAGCTCATCCGATACGGTCTGAGTTCCTTTTTCCTTCAGTACATTTCTGTATTTTTCAAAAAGTTCGGCCCTCTCTTCGGGAGCATAGATCATTACAACATTGCTGAGAACTTCCAGATCCAACCCCATTGCATCAAGAGTCCCCAGAAGGTCTTTATCGGGATCTATACGGTTTGCTTCGATGGCACTCCTGACGTAATCGACCTTCTTTTCGGGAATTCCGAGATTATCAAGATATGCACTTCCGTTGGAGATGAGATTATAGGAAACCTCTTCTCCTCCGATTGAAAGATCCTTTACTGTCAGGATCTCTCTGATCTCGCTTTCGGTCAGTCCGTAGGTTGCGATATCAAGATTGTAATTTGCTGAAACGTCTTCACCTGAAACAAAGTTAAGATCGAATACATTTGTCATACCCTCTTTCGTCTCAAAGATGGGGTACAAAGTCATATCCTTGTCTATTATCGTATTATCATCCGCGATCTTTGTTCCCTCGGGATCGTAGGAATATCCCACGAATATACAGCTTGTTCTGTCTGCTGCGGGAAGATCACCGATGCGGGTATCCTTTTCAACAGTTACCTTCTCAGGCAGGCTTGTCTCTGCCGCATCAAATTCCGTCACATTATCCGGCAGCATAAATACTACTTCAAAATTCTTCTTGAATGCGTCAAAAATGCTTCCGCCCTCTGCACCGTCCCCTTTCCCTGCGCATCCCGCAAATGCCACGGATACCTGGGCCATCACAAGGATAAGTGATATTATCTGTTTTATTCTTGCTCTAATTCTCATACTTTTTCTCCGTCTTCTTTTATATGTCATCAGTTTCAGGCAATTCGTTTATGCTGAGCGCGATGTTAAGATTCTGTGCTTTATCGTAAGTTCCGATTATCACACCCATCACATTTCCCTCGGAATCTATCAGCGGGCCTCCGCTGTTTCCGGAAGATACCGGAGCTGTGAATATCAGGTATTCCAAGCCTTCACTTTCCCATGTACCGCTCACTATACCGGTGGTTACCAGATTAACAAGTCCCGCCTGGGAACCAATGGTTATAACAGGGTCTCCTCTGGAAGGAATATTTCCGGCTTTCTTAAGTGCAGGTATTTCGATATCCGCCGGAAGTGTATACATTGCTATATCCTTTTCCCGGTCTATATATACTGCTGCGCTGTCCACTCTGAAGCCGGTCTTATCGTCCATTGTGGCTATCATATAGTCCATGTTCACAATGACATGAGCTGAAGTGACTATAACCGCCGGTTCTCCGTATACGAAACCTGTTCCCGTGGATATCTTGCTGTCTTTTTCGTCGTATACCTCAAGCCTTACCGCAGAAGCGGCGACAGTATCGATATCACATTCCGTTTTCTCTTTTGCAGCCAGCTCACCAATGGTTGCCGATCCATATACCGGACCTCCTGTATCTGTTTTCGGTGAGCTCAGGATATGATATCCCATTCCCGGTCCTAAAACCGCCAAAACCGCCGCAGCACTTATGATGCTTATTATTTTTTTCTGTCTGTTTTTCCTGATCCTTTTGCTTCGTCTCATGACCTCGGAAAAACCGTCATCAAGGTTATATTTCATTCAGGATTTCCTCCCTTATAACCTATTAATTGCGGGGTTTTCTGTTTTTACTCAGTAATTTTTTAAGTTTTTTCTTTAAATTTGATTTCATTTAGATATTCAAGATAATTACGCAAAAAAAACCTGCCGCTTTTACCCGGCAGGGAATCTATTACGCTTCTTCCAGATATCTTTTGTATGGGATGTACAGAATTGCCGCAGAAAGAAGGGGCAATGCATAACCTATATAGGATGTGATGCCCTGCTCCGAAACCAGCAGATTGTACAGGGCGTGAAATGTCATGGAAAGGGCAAGTGCGCCGATCATTCCGGCTATTGACACAGTTTTGAATCTCCTGAGTATCATCAGGCCCGCCGAAACGAATATCGTGCAGACTATATGCATTACTCCCACCGCCAGGCCTCTTATCATGACATAAGGCAGCTTATCGGCTCCGGAAGTGAGGATATAGCAGCAGTTTTCGAAGGTTGCAAAGCCGGCGCCTATACCGATGGCTGCTATCAGCATATCCTTTTCCTTTGGCGTAAAGATCAAGAAATAAAACAACAGGGGCAGTATCTTCATTATCTCTTCGATCATGGGAGAGATAAATATTGCCGTGTCCGTTGTGGGCATTTTAATGAGCATATCAATAAAGCCGTTTATATATGCGGATATAAGGCATACCACCATACCTATCACGAAACATGATACAAAACGCCTTGCACTCTTCCGAAGGAACAGTAATGTAACGATCAGAGGGAATGCTATACAGATAAGGATATTCTCAGCGTAGATCATCTCTGTATACCTCCCCGTGCATATTTTTAAGTGAAAGATACATAAGTACCCATCCGAAATTCACCAGCAGCAACACTGCGTAATACACATAACCGGGGCTCATATACAGAGAAAGATACGCCCACATTACACCCATAATACTGAGTAGAAAGGTGTTTTTTCTTTTTTTGATTATCCCTCTCAAAGTCAGGATATCAAACCATATGCACATAGGGATGATAAGAAAATACGTACTTATATCCGTAATTTTTCCGATCTGCCCACCTTTGATAATCGTTATGGTCTGCAGAACTATAGCCAATGCTCCCACTCCATAGAAGAGGCACCATCCGTACACAGGCAGCAGATTTGTCTGTTTAACGCGTCTTACTACTGTACTGAAAAGGACTCCCATGACTATGCAGGAAAAAATATCCTCCAGCCACTCTCCCGACCAAACTATCCAAAGTGCAGCATTGCACACAAGTATTATCAAAGCCGGGATTACTTCCTTCAGATACAGCTTTTCACAGTTTATCTTTAATGAGGCAACCGAAGCGGAAAGCAGTAAATAAAAAGCACACTCACTGATCTCGTTTGCAGCTATGGGCATTCTCTCTCCGGGTCTCATCACTTCAAAGGTGATCCAATAAAGATCACTCAGCAAAACACTCACGATGGAAAAAGTAAAAAAAAAGGTCGGGAGAATAAGCTTCCCCTTCCCGATAAGTCTTGAAGATAATACCACTAAAACTATAAGCGTCACGATCTGTATGATGGTGCTCACTTTTTCCGCAAGAAAAAGAGGATCCATAAACCTACTCCCACTCAAAACATTATTTCTTCTTCAGATCCTTGATCTTAATACAGATCAAAGCAAATAAAATGCCCAGAATAAATGCCAACGTTCCGATTATGGCATATCCCATAGTAGACGTCCTGAGTATAAGGCTTCCGTACTGCACTTCTGATACGCTTCCGGGCGCTGTTGAAATGCGAGGCATAACTGTGATTACAAATCCCATCAGGCATAGTATCACACCCGACAAAACTGCTTCGATCGCTATTTTCTTTTTTGCGTTATGTCTGTATCTGATGTCTTCAGATCTTTTCATTATCTCGCCAAAGCACTCATCAGTATTTTTCATAATCGAATCCTCTTTTTTGCAAGGCGTTTCTTAATGCTTCTTTTCCTCTGGAAGTAAGATTGTATACCTGTTTGGTATTCTTTTTCATTACCCTTCCGATTTCTTCGGGTTTCATCTCTTCGAAGAATGTAAGATAAAGCGCCAGTCTGTAATCTTCTGCTATATCCGACAGTGCTTCATAGAGCTGTCGACTGTCTTCCTTTTCAAAAAGCTCAGGTTCCGGGAGCTTGACAGAAGTTTCTATATTCTCATCAAGCTCCGAAAACACCGGTCTCTTTTTCCTGAGCAGCATTTTTGCCCTGTTACCGGCTATTGCAAAAAGCCATGTCTTAAAGCTGCAATCCCTTCTCGCCACATATCTGGCGGTACCGGAAGCAATGATTGCGAAACTGTCTATCATCAGTTCTTCCGCATCTTCAAGATTTCCGACCATTCCGTTCAAAAAAAGAATCAGGCTCTTTCGATGTCTCTCAAACAGTATCCTGAAATAGGATTCATCCCGTTCTTCAAGGAAGGCGCTATATATTTTTTCATCCGTTTCTTCACCTGACAGGAACTGTTTCAAGACCAAAAACTCCCATTTTCTGATAAATACTACTTCATAACTTTCTTGATCATCTCGTACATAGCGCCGCGCTCAATGGGCTTGTTCAGGAATCCCTGCGGCTTAACCTTTACGATCTCCATAAGGCGCTCTTTGTCCTTTACTCCGGTAAGGAATATTACGGGAACGGTATCGCATCCCGGGATCTTTCTGATCTTTGTGAGCACATCCGGTCCCTTTTCCTCAGGCATTTCGTAATCCAGCAGGATCAGATCCGTATGTCTCTTCTCCAGGAATTTGTAAGCCACAGTGCCGCTCTTTGCCGTAGC
>CACXGM010000002.1 GCA_902767075.1 uncultured Lachnospiraceae bacterium | reverse complement strand
TGACGGACAGGCTTATAAGACTTGAATACAGTGAGGAAGGCACATTTGAAGACAGACCAAGCTTTGCTGTCATTAACAGAAGTTTTGACGACGATCCGGAAGTAAAAGTAAACGATGAAGAGGGGAATCTGACCGCCGAGACTAAATATTTAAGGCTTTCATACGACAAAAAGCAGTTCAGTTCATGCGGGCTTTTGATAGAACTTAAAGAAACGGGAACTGTCTGGAACTTTGGCGAAGCCTATGATGACTTTTCAAATCTTGGCGGCACAGCAAGGACCCTTGATGATGCTGACGGTAGAGTAAAGCTTGAAAAGGGTATTTTTGGCCGCAAAGGATATGCTGTTATCAATGACAGCAGTTCGCCGGTATTTGATGGGGAAGAATATGTCAAAAGAAATAGCGATGCCGTTGACGTATATTTTTTCGGATATGGAAAAGACTACTACGCAGGGCTTTCTGATTTTTGCAGATTAAGCGGAAAGATGCCGATGATCCCAAGGTATGCTCTTGGCAACTGGTGGAGCAGATATTACAGATACACGGAAGAATCCTACATGGACGTGGTAAAAAACTTTGCGAAAGAGGATATTCCTATTTCCGTTGCAGTTATTGATATGGACTGGCATATCACTGAGGTTGATCCAAAGTATGGCTCAGGATGGACAGGGTATTCCTGGAATAAAGATCTTTTCCCGGATTACAAGAGGTTTCTAAAAAGACTCCACGACAGTAACCTGAAAGTTACTCTAAACCTTCATCCTGCGGATGGGATAAGGCCTTTTGAGGATATGTATGAGGAATTTGCAAGGGATTATTATGATAAAGAACCGGAAGCTTCAAATTCTGAAATATCGGAAAAATCTGAGAATGAGGTAAAAAACAAAAGAGACGGGAAAGAAATTAATTTCACAAATAGTGGGAAAAACTTTGAATTCGACTTTGGCGATAAGAGATTCAGGGATGCCTATTTTGAAACAGTGATGCACCCTTATGAGAAAGACGGAGTCGATTTCTGGTGGATTGACTGGCAACAGGGAACCGGGAAAAAACCGGGAGATGTGGATCCGCTGCTTCTTTTAAATCACTATCACTATGAGGATCAGAAAAAGAGAAATCTACGACCAATGATCTTTTCCCGCTACGCAGGTGTCGGAAGCCACAGATATCCTGTGGGCTTTTCAGGAGATACTCATTCCACCTGGAAGTCACTGGATTTTCAGCCATTTTTTACAAGCACCGCCAGCAATATCGGGTATGGGATGTGGAGCCATGATATAGGCGGACATATGCTGGGAGATAAGAACCTGGACCGCCTTATAAGGTGGATTGAGTACGGAGTCTTTTCTCCAATCATGAGGATCCACAGCAGCAGTAGTCCTTTCTTTAACAAAGAGCCCTGGACTCTGGAAGAGCCCTATAGGGGCATTGTGAAGAAATTCATGAGACTAAGGCATGAGCTTATTCCATATCTGTATTCTGAAAATTACAGATCTTACACCGAGTCAAAACCTTTGGTAAGACCTATGTACTATGACTATGGAGACTGTGAGGAGGCCTACGAAGTACCAAACCAGTATGGCTTTGGAGAAAAACTCATCGTAAGTCCTGTGACATGTCCTGATGATGAAAAACTGCGTCTTGGATGCTCAAGATGCTTTATTCCTGAAGGAAGATGGTATGACATCTTTAACGGAACCATTTATGAAGGAAGCGGCATAAGGAAGCTGTACAGGAGTCTTTCGGAGATTCCGGTGCTGATTCCGGAAGGCGGAATAGTGCCTCTGGCAAAATTAAACAGTAAATTAAATGACACAAAAAACCCGGAGGATCTGAGAATTCTTATAGGCGGAGGCGCAGACGGAGATTACACTCTTTATGAGGATGACGGTATCAGCATGAACTATGAAAGCGGTGCTTTTGTCACAACAAAGTTTTCCACTAGCTATGATAAAGCGGCTGGTACGATCACATTTTTAATTGAACCTTCGAAGGGAGATTTATCACTGATCCCTGAAAAACGCAGTTGTGAACTGGAATTTTTCGGAATAAGGGCTATGGCAGCAACAACAGAAACTAATGGCTGTAAGATGCAGGCTAAGTGTGAAGATACAGGTTATTCAGCCAAAGTGGAAATCTCCTTTTATGACGTGAGCAAGGGGGCTTTAGTACGACTTGAAAACGTGGAACTTCTTGATAACGATTACAAAAAGCTTGTCTTTAAAATCCTCGACAGAGCATGGATCAGGTCCACAGACAAAGATATGGTCTATGGAAAACTGATGACTCTTGACAGAGAATCTTTTGCAGGGTGGATTCAAAGCGCCGATATATCAGAGAATTTAAAGAGTGCACTAAATGAAGTAATATTCTAAAAGCTCGATGAGAGTGCAAATCAAAAGTTTACCATATTACGTGATTTTTATTATGTAAAAAATAAATAAATTGTCGGTCGTATAAAATATGCTTTAATAAAATGTAAATTTATAGTATTATTACAGTACTGTGAATTAGATACTAAAGGGGGTAGTATGCCTGTACAGGCGTGCCACTCCTTTCGTTACGTTATAAATAATTTTGAATGTTCCGCATGATATTGATATTTCTCGGATGTTGGGAGGATAAATTAGTTGGATCTTAATAGACAGAGACGAGCGCCGGTTTATGAGGCTCTGGAGAGGTTTAGAAAACAGAGAGTTGTACCTTTTGATGTGCCGGGACACAAAAGAGGCAGAGGAAACGCTGAACTTGTAAGCTTTCTTGGGGACAGATGCGTTGGAATTGATGTTAATTCAATGAAGCCGCTGGATAACCTCTGTCATCCCGTTTCGGTTATAAAGGATGCAGAGGAGCTTATGGCCGATGCTTTTGGCGCAGCCCATGCATTTATGATGGTTAATGGAACTACCAGTGCTGTTCAGGCAATGGTCTTATCTCATGTTAAAATGGGAGAGAAGATCATTATGCCAAGGAATGTCCATAAAAGTGCCATCAATGCACTTATTTTATGTGGTGCAGTTCCTGTTTATATCGACCCAAAGGTGGACACAAATCTGGGAATCCCTCTTGGAATGGAGATCGCCGACGTTGAGAAGGCGGTAAAAGCAAATCCTGATGCCAAGGCAATTCTCATAAACAATCCTTCCTACTATGGAATCTGTTCAAACCTTAAGGCGATAGTTGATCTTGCCCACGCAAACGGAATGAAAGCTCTTGTTGATGAGGCTCATGGTACACACCTTTACTTTGGACCGAATCTTCCTCTAAATGCAATGGCTGCAGGAGCGGATATGGCTGCGATCAGTATGCACAAGTCGGGAGGAAGCCTTACCCAGAGTTCAATTCTGCTTTGCGGACCGGATGCAAACATAGGCTACATCAGCAGGATTGTTAACCTTACTCAGACCACCAGCGCAAGTTACCTTCTTTTGGGAAGTCTTGATATCTCCCGCAGAAACCTTGCTCTTAATGGTGCGTCAAGCTTTGAGAAGGTTACCAAGATGGCGCAGTACGCCAGGGAAGAGATAAATGATATCGGCGGATACTACGCATACGGGAATGAACTTAAAAACGGCGGAAGCATCTACGATTTTGATGAGACCAAGCTTGTAGTTAATACCAGAAGGATAGGTCTGACGGGTATTGAAGTTTATGACCTTCTTCGGGATGAATATGATATTCAGATGGAATTTGGAGATCTGTCTAATGTAATGGCCTATATTTCCATTGGTGACAGACTTCAGGATATTGAGAGACTGGCAGGAGCTCTTGCTGATATAAGAAGACTATACGCCAAGCCCGAGCAGACTTTCTTTTCAGCTGAATATATCACACCTATAGTGAAGGCTACACCTCAGGAAGCTTTTTATGCGGAAAAAGAGTCACTTCCTATTGATCAGACCGTCGGCAGGATCAGTGCTGAGTCTGTAATGTGCTATCCTCCGGGAATCCCAATCCTTTCTCCGGGTGAAGTCATCACGGAAGAGATTCTTGATTACATAAAAACAGCCATGGAGAAAGGCTGTTCAATGCAGGGACCTGAGAGTGAAGATATCTCCGAACTCTTCGT
>CACXGM010000001.1 GCA_902767075.1 uncultured Lachnospiraceae bacterium | reverse complement strand
GATTGTTATGAATAGCATGAAATGAGGATTGCTTCTTTTTATCATCATAATGTTTCACTGCGAAGGAACAGTGAGCAGATATCTTTACTTGTATCAGGCACATTTCTGCAATTCACTGTATAATTAACGTGAGGGGTACATATGCTGAAACTTGCAATTGTGGATGATGATCCAAATTATCGCAGGGAGATTGGAGCTCTTTTGCGACAGTATGAAACTGAATATGGCGAGAAATTCCAGATTTCAGAGTACACTGACGGAGACGAGCTTTTGGAGGACTACAGGCCGGAGCTTGACATCATTCTCCTTGATATTGAGATGGAGTTCGTGGATGGAATGACCGCAGCTGCGAAGGTTCGCGAGGTTGATCAGGATGTGATCATAATCTTTATCACGAACATGCCCCAGTATGCCATAAACGGATATCAGGTGGGAGCCCTGGATTACATCCTAAAGCCCCTTAGCTACTACGCTTTTTCCCAGACCATGAAAAGAGCCATCGGGCGAAGAAAGAGCAGCGAAAAGAAATACATCATAGCCGGAGAGCGCGGAATAAAGCAGAAGATAGATGTTTCCGAGATCCTCTATGTGGAGGTGATAAATCATGACCTTATTTTCCATACAAAAAGCGGTATCATAAATTCCAAAGGAACCATGCGGGAAACCATGAAGGAACTGGAGGGACTTTCTTTTTTTCAATGTAACAAAGGATACCTTGTGAATCTGGAGTTTGTGGATGCTATAACAGGAAACGAAGTAAAGGTGGGAGATGAATATCTTCTGGTATCAAGAGCCAAAAAGAAGCCGCTTATTGATGCACTTAACGAATATATGAGAAGGATGGGAGATTAAGTTGGAAATAGGAATAAGACAGATTTCAGAACTGGGAAATACACCGGGATTGTGGTATGCCTTTGCTTATTTCACATCATCCTTGTTGTTTCTTGCGGTTAACCACAACACAAGAAAGGGGCCAAGGAAATGGCTGCCTGTCTCTTTTCTTGGTATTTTCCTTGTGATCTTCATGCAGCTTACAGGCGGAGGATACGGTCTTTTCTTCATATTTGTCATGTGCGTGATCATTACGGACATGTATCTGATCTTTCACCTGTGTCTTGAGGGCGATTTTTTCAAGAAGTTCTACTATACGATACGCTCGTTCATGCTGGGGGAGTTTATGGCATCTCTTGGCTGGCAGATTTACTATTTTGGCGTAAGAAACAATGCCGTAAAGACAGATCTTTTCCATCAGGCATTTGCCATGGTCATAACATATGTAGTAATTCTTGGGATAGCGATACTTCTGGAAAAAAGAAATGCACAGCGAAACCGGGAGCTTATCATTAGAAAGTGGGAACTTATCGTAATCTTTTTTGTAATGCTGATCCTGTACTCGATAAGTAATCTTTCCTACGTGGTTACCGGAACTCCGTTCACAACGGTTCACACTTCGGAGCTCTTTATCATAAGAACGGTCATCGATTTTGCGGCGGTTTCAATGCTATATCTCTATCATGAGCTGATGCTTCAGACTGTGGAGACCATCGAAGCCAAGACTTTAAAAAATATGTACGAGATGCAGTACAGCCAGTACCAGATCCAGGAAGAGAGCATGGCTCTGGTAAATCAGAAGTACCATGACTTAAAACATCAGATCCTTGCGCTGAAAGCCGGCGCCGGCGCAGATACAGACGACTACCTGGACAAGATGCTTCAGGATATCAAAAGATATGAGACCAGCTACAACACCGGAAACAGAGTGCTCGACACGATCCTTTCCGCGGAGGCCATGAAGTGCCAGGCAAGAGGCATAGAGCTTACCTGCGTGGCCGACGGATCAATCCTGTCTTTTATGGATCCCATGGACATAAGCGCTCTCTTTGGAAATGCCCTTGATAACGCCATTGAGGGAGTGGAGAAGATTCCGGCAAAAGAGGAGCGTCTCATACACATGGCCATTGACAGGCAAAAGAGCTTTGTAAGGATCTATGTCGAGAACCGGTATACCGGTAAGATCAAGTTCAGGCACAACTTGCCACTTACCACCAAGGCCGATACAAACTACCACGGTTTTGGAATCAAGAGCATGAAGAGCATTGCAGAAAAATACGACGGCTCCATCCAGGCCGAAGCAAACGACGGGTGGTTTCGCCTCTCCATCCTGATTCCCACAAAAGAGTGAGTATAAAAGGTGGGGGCTAATAAAATATATATTTACAGTTCACGACAAAAAACGACCGTTTCCGCAGACGGCCGTTTTTTTTATGTTTTTTTGTTAGGATAGAATCATAGATATGAGGGTGACGAAAGGAATAGATAACATATGAACGAGAAGATGTGGCAGAATCCGCTTTTTAAAAGCGCGATAAAGAGTGAAGATGTGAAGATGCCGGAGATGCTCTTTGGCTATCTTATAGGTCCCTTTGGAGCACTGTTGTCCTCTGGTATTTTTACCAGCATGCTCCAGAAATATTTAAATGAAGTTCTTGG